>DASXVB010000302.1:0-22520 GCA_036504475.1 Methanosarcina sp. | reverse complement strand
TTCAGGTTGCTTTTATAGGACTGTATTGTTCTTGGGGAAAAGTTACGAACCTGGCAGTCCTGTAAAAAATCCAAAAGGAGGGATGTTTCAGGAAGGTCCTGAGTTACATTACAGCCTAAGAGAATTTTGTTTTCATACATGCTAAAAAGTTATTGAGTGTTTTTCCATTAGTTTTTTAATACAGTCCATTTGAAAAGATTGTTTTGTCTGCCTGGGTTATTCCTTCAATGATTGAAATAGTTTCTGAATTTAGATAACCTTCTTCTTTTAGGTATCGTTCAAGTGCAATGTTCACTATGTCTGAACGAGAGAGGCCATGTAGGTCTATAGTGTTTAAAAGAAAGTCCTCTATTCGAAGATCTACGTGTAACCTGCTTTTCTTTTCTAGTCCCATGTTGCGAGCTGTGACTATTGAGTGAGAGATTGAAGGGTTATTCAAGATAACCCTCCTGCTTGTGCTGGTTTAAGTGTGTTGAGTGCTTCTATTAGAGCTTGTTTTATCAGGTCTTGGGATAATGGTGTTTCTTTTGGTTTTTCCTCTTCTTCTTTTTCCTTTTTCCCTTTCATTTGACCATGGTACATAATATAGCCCAGGTCTTTTCCTTCTCCGAGCCAGGGAATTTTTATTGGATCGCTGAATATGTCTTTTTCAAATACGAAACATGCGGTTCCTGTTGCTAGTTTTTCGAACAGTGGATTGAACTTGGCTAGCTTCGGCTTTTCGCTTGATGGATAATAAGCTCCTGGCAGTGCGATATGAGAAGGGAAGGAGGACCTTACACCTGGTCTTACTTTCCTCCAGCCGTGAACGCTTCCTATGAGTCGGATGTTCTGGCTTCTGAGTTGTTCTATGTTTTGCTGGATCCATGCACCGGCTGAATTCTCTTCTCTGGATCCTGATCCCTGGCCTTTGCTTGGTGCAAGGTTGTTTATTTCGTCGATGAAGATAGTGAGACGAGGCAGCATTATAGAAGGATTGCAGTTGTAAGGATGAATTTTGTAATTGAAGGAATCGAGAATTAGAGATTTGAAGATTTTTCCAACTACTGGAGCGAACTTTGAGGGATCTACAAGGAATCTCTGTATACAGATTACATTTATTCGGTCTCTGTCAAGGGCTCTCCATATCTGCTGAGGGTTGCTGAAGTGGACCTGTTCTATATCGTATATTGATTCTTCAGATTCTTCTTCGTTGAAAAACTGGATTTCCATCTCGCAGCCTTCGGGAAGGAGTAACCTGAGTGGTGCAAATTTGGCGAGCTGCAGGATTTCTGAGCTTTTACCTCTGTCGAACCAGACTAAGGTTTCCCATTGTTCAGAAGGTGTGTTGCTGCGAGCGAGAAGGAAGGCGCTAGCGAGCCAGTTAAGAACGTTTGTTTTGCCTGCTCCAGTGTAGCCCTGAGCTAGAACGTGTTTTCCTGGTTTGAGGATAATATCTTCGAAAATCCGCCTTTGCCAGTACGAAAAGTCTTTTAGGTCTCTTAGTTGCTGCTGCAGGGTAAGGCCTCCTTTTTGGCTCGGTATTTTTCGGCTGCTTTTTCGGATATTACCCGAATGGCATAACCGGCAATGAAACAGATGATTGCAATTTCTTTCAACCTGCCGTATGTGGTCATGAAGGCATTTGCTGGTAGTGTTGGTATGAGAGTTCCGTTTAGTACAAAAGGAGCTGATGCTAAGAGTTCGAACATGGAATTATTCCCCCCAGGTTAAACCTTGAATTTCTTGTAAGGCTCTGACGTCTACTAATTTGTATTTTTCAGTGATGTATAGGAGATTGTACCGGGAAAGGTCTATCAGTTTTTCAGAGGTTTTTCTTTTGGTATCTGAGACTTGTTTGGCTTCGTCGTCGTCCATTATTGGTTCGTAGTTGTCTCGTAGTGCTTCTATGTTGTGTTCGACTTCTTCTAGTCTGAGTGTGTCATCTTTTGAGAGTTTGCATTTGTCTTCGGCGTCTACTATTGCTTTTATTTCTCCGTGAATTAGGGAGATATGGTTAATACGGCTCAAAAGTGAGCCGTCCAGCATGGAAAGCTGATAAAGGATAGTTTGAGCCAGGATAAAGGACATACCACCTTTAGCTGGCATTGAACCGGAACCTTTAGAAAAGGTCATTGTACCCCTTCCGGCTGTTTCCTTCTTTTGAAGAGTTTAGAGATTAGCCCTTCTTTTTGCTCTGGCTGTTGCATTGCAAGGTTTAACATGCCTGTTTGTCCTGGCAGGACTACAGGCTGTTTGTTGAGAGCCTGACCAAATTCCCTCCTACCCTGGCGATCTTTTGAGCGAGAGAGGGAGAGCTGAGCAGCTAGAAACTTCATAGTTCCTGGAATTGGTATTTTATCGTTGATTGCTCGGAGATAAGCTATGTAAGGTATTTGCTCTTCTGATACGTCATATAGAGAGTCAATGTCTGATTCTGCATACATTAGAAGGGCTTTGTTTTGCATGACTGCAGGAGAGTATTGGCTAACATCCCCTACGCCTGAGATGTTTTCTCTTAGTTGTTCTGATTTGTCAGCCTGTATAGAAGTTCTTAGGTGTTCTGCTTTAGATTCTGCCACGTTTCCTCACCTCAGAACATTAGACCTATGAGTCCACCGAATATGAGGCTCATGCAGGCAACTGCTACTAGCTGCTTCCAGTCGGGTTTTATGTTGCTGGCTTTGCTGATGAAAGTTTCATCAAAGACGTTGCTCAGCATGTGAGGATCACAGTACATGGATGCTAATTCTTGTTCTCTGGCAAAGGAGAGCTTTATTGTTACTCCTTTTTCGGCATCACATACGTAGACAGGATAGGATTTATCTTTGAATGCGAGCGAGAGAGTGGGAGGCTCAGTAATGAGGAATTTTAGGTTTTCATGTTTGTCTGAGAGGATATTTTCTTCTTTTCTGAGGTTTTTGAATTCTCCGTATTTTTCGCCTGGACTGAGAACCAGACAGAGGACGAGAGAGCCTCGTTTGAATCGGCTTTTTGATTTTTTGGGAGAGTTTGGCTTTATTGGACTGTCAAAGTTTTCGTTAGTGATTGTTTCTTGTGGTAAGGCTTCTTGTGTGTCTTCTTGTGTGTTCATGGTTGTTTGACCCCCTTATACTGGTTTTAAGGACTGAATTACATCGGCGACTACACGTATGATGCTTGAAAAAAGATTTACCGCCGCCTGCGCTGTATTTAGTGTTAGTTCTATCAATTTTACGTGACTTTCGACTACTCGCTTAATTTTTGACCAGAATGAACCTTTTTTAGTAAAGGAGTAGGACAGTATAAAAAATTCAATTGTTAAAAATGTGGTTTCACTGTAATCGATGAATAACAGCCTTGTGTAGAAGATGATTGAGCTTAATGTCATTGTGGTTAATACCAGGACTGCAGAGAGATGCCCGCCTACGAGTGGGATTTTTGCAACGAATTCTAGTAGAGATATCCAGGTCCATGTGAATAAATCGCTTGTTGCCTCTGTAACAGAGGCGGTTAAGCTTTTACTTTGCTGCTCTGCAAGCTCTTCTTTATTTACTGCATATATCGTACAATCTACATAAGAGGAAGATGTAAACCCGATATGAGAGAAAGGAATAGTAGTATATTCCGTATTGGCTTGGTCTATTGCCCCGGAGTTGACTAGAGAGCCTACATAGACAGTTTTTGCAGTCAGAGGTAGGAGAGAAGTGTAAAGGTTAAGGTCCAGGACCTGAGCTAAAGACGTGTTATACTGCCACCAATAAGACTGTATATGTAAGTTATAAGACCCTGCAAGAGGAGCTATATTCGTCAAGTGTTTTGATTCAATGCTTCCGTTTGGGTTTGTTACAGTTACATCAAAAACCCATTGAGTATAGTAATTTTTTTGAGCAGATACGTTAAGGAGATAGATTTCTCCATATTTGTTTAAAGTTAGATTGATATTTGAGTTAGAATCTATATTTCTTATTTCCATGCTGGAGAAGTAAAGATCTGTCGGTGCATCTAATTCTAACACGTTTATGTGGTTTTGGTTTATTTCTTCGACTGCTCCGGTTGGAGAGGACATGTATAACAGAAAAATAAGGGAGAGGAGGAGAAGAGTATTTTTCATCTGCCTGCCTCCTTTAGAATTTTACTAATTCCATGACTACTCTGAAAACGAGGAGACCTATTAAAGCCGGTACAGTAGTTTCAAGTTCGTCCATTGCGCCTTTTGCGGCTTCTCGGCCGGGTCGATCTTGAGAGACTCCTGTAGTATCTATTGTGCTTGCATCGGTGTTTCCAGAAGTACCGCCGTTAGTGCTTGAGCCTGAGCTTCCTGAGCTATCAGAGCTGGAGCCTCCTGAACTGTCAGAGCTGCCTGTGTCACCTGTTGCACTAAATTTTGTAGGAGTGAGGTTTATTTGCTTGTAGGTATCCCCTGACACGGTGACTGTACCAGTATATGTGTAGTATCCACTTTTTGTCACTGTTACAGTCCAGTTACCAGTCATATCTTCGGCATCATAGACATAATACCCAGAGCCAGTATACGAAAATAGTGTGTGGGTTGTTGAGCCCTGTTTTAGAGTTATGAGGGCGGAGCTAACAGGAGCACCAGTGTAATAGTCTGCAACTAGTCCATATATAGAGTGTCCATTTCCTGAGTACGTTTTTACTAAGTAAAAGTCTTGAGTGGCAACTTTGTAAACAATGTTTACTTTGTTTGAGTTCGTCATGTATCCGGTTTTTGATACGGTTAAGGCTTGCCATCCTGCAGGAACAGTAAAGTTGTAATGACCGTTAGTATCGCTTACTGTTGTTGCTGTGCCTACTGTTATTGTAGCCCCGGGTATTAGTGAACCGTCTGCAGGATCTACTATGTTACCTGATAGGTAATAGATACCAGATATTATAGTACCTGTAGTTTGTCCTAACATTGTAGTCCCCGATAGCCCATATACTATAAAATTATCTGCAGATGTGGACGAGGGTAGTGTGTAGGTTAATACCCCAGAGCCTTGTACTGCATTCCATGTCTGAGAGGTTACTACACTGTTACCGTTTTGGACTTTTATAACTATTTGAGTACTTGCAGGCATGTTTGAATATGATATTTTTACTACATCGAGGGGAGCATATACTGTTTTATCTATAGATATTTCAGATATACCCCCGGAAGCAAAGCAGTTATATTGAGTTCCTACTTTTACCCCCCCGTAAGAATCTAAGAGAGCGATTACGAAAGAGCCCCCGCGAGAGGTAGAGGGTATTGTAAAATGTGTGATTTGTTCGGTATCAGTTAGTGAATATTTATAGGTTTGTAGTTTTCCGTCTTTATCATAATATGGAATTTCCACATTGCATCCAGAAGGATTTTTAGCATATGTTGATATTGTTATAGTGTCCCCGGGATAGTAGTCTTTTTTATCTGTGGATAGTTTATATTCAGCCTGCCCGTATGAAAAAAATTTACTTTCCATTGGAGTACCATGGTCTGAATCGTCATTTTGATATAATTTAATTAAGTATTGCCCGGATTCATTAATGAAAGATTTAGGTATTGATTGTTCAGATAAGTTAGACAGTGTTGTGGTGTAGGTTCGGCCTGTTGGACTTAATACTTTTGTATACCATGTGACCCCAGCATATGGGGTGTAGCCCACTCGATAGTAAAAATTAGGGTTTGTTCCCGAGTATGTCGCCGGACATGCTACTATAGTATCTTGAGATGTTAAATCATCAAATTGTATCCATCCCCCTGTACCTGTGGAGAAAAAAATCCCTATTTTATTTATGTTTAAAGGTGTACCAGATAGAGAATAAGACCCTTTGTTTATACCGTCTACCCATAAGGAAATCGCGTTTCCTAAGTCATTTTGAATAAATTCAATTCTATGATATCCGGCTGTTAAGGTAGTTTGAATTGTTGGAGTATTAGAATGGAAGAGAGTACCCGATGAGGTATACATCGGAAAACCGAAAACGAATGTTTGCGTTGATCCGACCTTACAGGTTGCCCCTAGATATTTGTTATCCCATACAGAGGAATCTGTAATATATAGAATGCCATCAAAATTATAAGCGGAGTATTTATAAACTGCATAGCCATTGCCATCCGTGGTTGGTGTGCAATCACCTGTTATAGCTGATGCAGGAAGATCATTCGGATTTCCTTCAAAAGATTGCTCCCATGCAAAAGAAGGAGATGCAAAGCAAAGTAAGATTAAGAGAATTAGACTTAATTTCAGACAAAATTTCATTTGATTGACCCCCTGATTTTGAAAAAAGGAATATTATCTGAAAGCTAAGCGAACTAGCCCACCGAAGCAGATTACTCCGACTATAAGGGTTATCGTTTGACCTATTCCATCGTTCACAAGGTATGTGAGGAAGTTTCTAGGGTCATCGAACCAAGTGTTTCTGGAGGGTTCGAGTACTATTTGGTAGCTGCTTAGTGGGTCTAAGTCGTAGGTTGTGTTGGAGGATGCACCTTGATAAATTAGGGTTGTGGCTGTTGCATTGACCTGGTAAATTGAGATATCCCTGTCTACCATGTTGATGTCATTGAAGATAACTTGCGTAGCCCCTGCCGGAGTTATCAAGGTGAGCAAAAAAAGAAGAGATAAAAAAGGAAACCGGAGGGACATTTTATCCCCCGATTAAACAACTTTATCAAAGATTCCAAGTATCTTGTCAAAGAACCCGAGTGCAAAACCGATTACTGCCAGAAGCATAATAGTTGGCAGTACTGCGACTACGAGGTTACCCATTGAAGGGAAGATGATTGTCAGGTCTGAGAATAGCCCTGTGATTGCAGTGGTGTTGATTACTTCGCCGGCACTGGCTCCGCCGATGGTTGCAAGGACTCCCGCCCCTACAAGAGTTGCACGCTGTACGTTCTTGTTTCTGAGAACAAGAGAAGATATTTTCTGTGTAAAAGAATTCTGTTGCATGATAAATGGATACATATTCTTGAATATATATCTTCCGATATAGAGATATTTTATCCATAAATGCTAAAAATGTCAAAGATTGCATATTTATTATTTATGTACTCACCTACAAGGTCAGAGGTTGGGCTCAAGCAAAAAATCGAGATCGGTAAAATTAAAAATCTCCTATGAACCTGGAGCCTGGAAGCCCTGGGAGAAGTTCTTGAGGAAGCTTTACACCTAAAGTACCTTTTTGCTTGACTTTAGGTGCAAGTTGAAAATTGTGGAGATTTTTGGATTTAGAGCCGATCCAGCTTTTGAGGAAGGGGGAAAGTTACAATTCTCAATGTTGCTTTCCTTGAGTACGTTGCTTGGCTTTCCTTAGTGATTATCAAAGGACTTCTATTTTTTTAAAATATTTAAATGTTCAGATCCTTTGGTATAAGAAAATAGTAATGAAAAGATGTGTTTGCTTTTTCCAAAAATAGTTTTATTTTCAAATCTGAAATAACTTTTTATATTTTTTTAGCTAATTTATATGCGCTCTATGCTAGATTTTAGGAGCTATCGATCTTGACACGTAAATCAAATTACAGATACTATAAGCAGAAACCATATAAATCTTATAAAAGAGGAATCTCGAGTAGAGATAAGCTTGTAATCGCACTTATATGCTTATATTTTATTTTACAACTTTTGAAAGTAATTATACAGATAATTGTTACATATTATTATGTATTCATAGCACTTGCTTTGATATCTTTAATTATTTGTTATGTAAGGTATAATCATAGATTAACGAGTACTGGATCTACTGATTCAGAAAAAAACACCGATAAAAATTGTTATTATTCAGAAGAACAGCTATCACCAGAAGATTATCAAACTGAGCCTGATATCGAATCTGAGAATGTAGAAAAAGGAAATAAATTTGAAAGATACGTTGTTGATAAATTTGATGACAAGCTTTTTTCTATAGTAGAGTGGACTACTGATATGTGTAGAAAGCACAATCGTTTCATAGAGTCAGACTGCAATCCAGATTTGGTGATCAGAGATAGAAAGACAAATGAAATTTTTTGTGTTGAGTGCAAATATCGATCTCGTCTGGTAGATGGATTTTTTAATTGGTCTTATTTAGACCAGATAGACAGATACTTTTCTTATTCTCGCGACAGGAATATTCCGTTTTATATAGTTTTGGGTTTAGGGGGAAGTCCAGATTCTCCAATAGAATTATTTTGTGTACCCCTCGAAGAAGCTAAAAATCCACAAATTCACATAGATATGCTCAGGAAATATTATCATGATCTAGAAAAGGATTTTGTCTGGAAAAGTGGGATTTTAAAGTAAAATATTATCTCTATTATTATTGAGATCTTAACATATTAAATATATACGTCGTTAACTGATCATTAAAGATAATCCACTTCAAGTTAACTGATTAATAATGTCTTCTCTGTCTTTCAGTAATAAATAACCTTTAATTTTGTTAGCTAATCTGTTTGGAAGTTCGTATAATTTGTTAATATGTTTCCCTCTTATTATTTGTAAATCTTCTTTGAGTTCAGTATAAGAAATTTCTTGCAAAGGAATCGTTGTTATAACCTTTGCACCTGTTCCTGAAATCTCAATTCCTGAAGAAATTTCAATTTCTTGTTTTATGCTAGGCTTAAAAGAGATCGTCAAGGTATCAACTTTTTCATTAATTTCATGTATTTCTTTTGCAAGCCCTGAAATCTCCTGCCTAATAATAAGGTAAGGAATCCTAGAGATAATAGTGCTCATTAAAGCATATTGTCTTACCAAGTCTTTTTCTTTGCTAATTTGTTCGATTTTATCAAAAACAGATTTATTTTCTGTTATTCTTGGAATACTTGATTCAAGAATAGAAATCATATTTTCAACTTGCCAACTCATTTCTTCCTGACTACCAATTTCCCATTTCTGAACTTCTCTATTAATATCGCGTGCAACTTCTTCTGTAGCAGTACCTATCGAGTCCCTGCAAACGCTTCTTGCTTTCTTTTGAATTTCTTCGAGAAGCTCTTTTAGATTTCTATCCAGAATGGGTAGCCCTTTTCTCAGAACTTTTGTCGCAAACGGTGCTTTTTCGTCAGTGCATTTCATTATTTCTGCAGCGTGATCACAGTATTTCCTATAGAAATTAAGTTCATCTTTCATCCCAGACAAGTCCAAATTTTCCATATTCTGGACTTTTTTTAATGCCTCTGCGAGGTTTTCAACAGCTTCAAAAAGCTGTTTTTTGCTCTCTGAGCTTTCAATTGCAGATTTAGCTTCTTCCAGATATTTATCTACTTCTCCTCTATCTTCCTGTCTTTGGAAAATTATTGTATAGAATGAGCGATAAAATGGAAGACAAAATTGAGCAGGATTATAGTAAGTTGCTCCCTTTGCTGCAGTCTCGAAAAATCCAATTGCCTTTTCCAATTCCTTTTTGTAATCTTCATCTATTTCTGCTTTGGAGGCCTTGAATATAGAAACTCTTCCAAGAGAATTATTTGAGGAAAGTTTCACAAAATTATTTTTATCATTAGTCAGTCTAAGTAAATCATTCCATGTCTGTTGCTTGTCTAGAACTTGGGAAAATACAAAACCAAGAGCAGAGGCAGCATTAGATCTCACAGAACTATCTTCATCATTAGTCATTCTATGTAAGTCATTGCATGCCTTTTGTTTATCTGGCACTTGAGAAAAAGCAGAAACAAGAGCTTCTGCAGCCCTAGACCTCACAGAACTGTCTTCATCATTAGCCATTCTGTGTAAGTCATTCCATGCCTTTTGTTTATCCGGTACTTGAGAAAACACAGAACCAAGAGCATAGCCAGCTCTGGACCTCACATAACTGTATTCATCCTTAGTCAGTCTCTGTAAGTCATTCCATGCCTGCTGTTTATCTGGCACTTGAGAAAAAGCAACTCTGAGAGCTTCGGCAACAATATACCTCACAGAACTGTCTTCATCCTTAGTCATTCTATGTAAGTCATTCCATGCCTTTTGTTTATCTGGCACTTGAGAAAAAGCAGAAACAAGAGCTTCTGCAGCCCTAGACCTCACATAACTGTCTTCATCCTTAGTCAGTCTCTGTAAGTCATTCCATGCCTGCTGTTTATCTGGCACTTGAGAAAAAGCAGAAACAAGAGCTTCAGCAGCGCTAGATCTCACAATCCATCTATCATTCTTAGTCAGTCTCTGTAAGTCATTCCATGCCTTTTGTTTATCTGGCACTTGAGAAAACACAGAACCAAGAGCATAGCCAGCCCTAGACCTCACATAACTGTCTTCATCCTTAGCCAGTCTCTGTAAGTCATTCCATGCCTGCTGTTTATCTGGCACTTGAGAAAAAGCAGAACCAAGAGTTTCCGCAACAATATACCTCACATAACTGTCTTCATCCTTAGTCAGTCTCTGTAAGTCATTCCACGCCTGCTGTTTATCTGGCACTTGAGAAAAAGCAGAACCAAGAGCTTCAGCAGCTCTAGACCTCACATCATTTTCTTTATCCTTAGTCAGTCTCTGTAAGTCATTCCACGCCTGCTGTTTATCTGGCACTTGAGAAAAAGCAGAACCAAGAGCATAGCCAGCTCTGGACCTCACATCACTTTCTTTATCATTAGCCATTGTGTGTAAGTCATTCCATGCCTTTTGTTTATCTGGCACTTGAGAAAACACAGAACCAAGAGCTTCAGCAGCTCTAGACTTCACATAACTGTCTTCATCCTTAGTCAGTCTAATTAATTCGTTCCATACCTGTTGTTTATCTGACACATAAGAAAAAGCAGAACCAAGAGCTTCGGCAACAATATACCTCACATAATCGGATTCATCCTTAGTCAGTCTCTGTAAGTCATTCCACGCCTGCTGTTTATCTGGCACTTGAGAAAACACAGAACCAAGAGCCTCGGCAGCCCTAGACCTCACATTCCATCTATCATCATTAGCCATTGTGTGTAAGTCATTCCATGCCTTTTGTTTATCTGGCACTTGAGAAAACACAGAACCAAGAGCTTCTGCAGCCCCAGACCTCACATAACTGTCTTCATCCTTAGTCATTCTATGTAAGTCATTCCATGCCTTTTGTTTATCTTGTATGATTGAGAAGAAACTCTTTAATTCATGTAATGCATCTATGCGCTCTTTTGGATCATCACTTAGACATTGATTGTGAATTTCCTTTTGGTCGATCAACTGCCAAACACCATAAAATCATATCAAGTTGGTGTTTAAAAGTTTTCCTTTTTGGTTTTCGAAAAATAAGAAAGGATTTGGTCCTTTCTAAACTCTAGAAAAGACCTTCGCGAAAATCCATACGAGTATAAAAGCCCCGGCCATGATGAAAAGGCAAGTCACGAATTCATCTATAACGCTGGATCCGGCCTTGATGACTGAAATTATATCGTTTATAAAGCCGGAAAAATTCTGGATGGTAACTATTTCTTTACTTTCCGTTGTTTCGTTTTGAGGCTGTTCTGCTGAGGTTGTTGAGTTACTTGTCAGAGAAAACGATTTTGTTATAGGTGTTAGGTAGCTGGAAATTGTTGAGATTATGCCAGGTGAATAACTTGAGTCGTAGCCTGAGCCTTCTATAACCCCCTCGATGTTGGCATTGTTTTCAAAAATATATTCAATGCCAGATACAGATAAGGGGTTTGTGTCTACAAATTCGTTGTATTCGATAGCTATTCCTGCACCGTTTGCGTGAACTGTTGCTATTGCGGTGTTGTATGGGTTAGTGCTATGCAGGAATTTGTTGTCATGGATCCAAATGTCATTTACTGAGTCTTCAAGCTCTACACTTACGAACCCAGAGCCAGTATCACATTTTATAGTATTGTGGTCGAATTCTACGTCTTTTGTGTTTGCGAATCGGAACCCGCTATTGATGTTTAGGTTTATAAAGTTATTATATACATGCCAATCTGAACCGCCCCATAGCTGTAAACCGTCATGCCCGATCAGCATTTCACAGTTATACATTTTGCAGTTCGAGGAACTGCCGGAGACTCTTATTGCATCGTTACAGAGCATTTGAAAAGCCAGGTCATGGAAGGAACAGCCGGAAGATTGACCAGATACTACTATTCCATTTTGCCAGTCGTGGCCGGTGTGTTGCCTGTATGTGGCAAGGTATTCACCGCCGTGTATTTTCATTCCGGCGATTTCTACGTTTCTTATTCCTGAGACGTAGATTAAGCCGGTTCCTTTGTAGTACCAGGTTGAAGGGTTGACAGCCTGCAGTAGGGTTTTGTCAATTCCCTGCCCGAGCAGTTTATTGTTATCGTTTACATAGATTGATTTTGAAATATAGAATGTACCATTTGAAAGGATTACTGTGTCGTAATTTAGTAGAGCTTCATTTATTTGCTGTTCGTCATCTATTCCCCCGGAAGGAGTTAAGGTTATTTCTGCTGCTTGACTTGTAGGCATGAAAAGGCAGAACATTAAAAGGCAGTAGATTATTACACAGATGGTTATTCCAATATTGTTAATGAGTCTTTTACGATTGATTGACATTGTACCCCTACCCCATTTGTAAATAAGTTTAGATTCCCCGTTGATCTACTATTCGGAAAGAAATGTATTCAAAAATAAATCGGGCCCTTTCAGAGAGCCCTATTGATTGGAGGTATTTAGCGTAATCTTGAAACTCAATTAAGCTTATTGCGTGCATTGTATCACCGAGGGTAAGGAAGCTTCATGAGTTTCAAAAAGAGATGTTCCAGCTTGTATAAGCGCCCAATATCCGCATGTTAGGCGTTTTATTGTGAAATCATAAGCTCCATCTGAATCTTTCCAGACTTTTGAGCACGCGGTTCCTATTCGATATGTGTCTGGGACCTGATGATCTGTGAAATTTTGTTCACATTCTTGAGCAAATTGAAGAATTGTAGAATAGCCGATTTTGAGACCTGCAGTATGTAGGTAATTGTTTATTGCTTGAGTATTGCGTTCTGTAATGAAGATCATTTTAACCCCCCGTTAAAATGATTACCAGGAAATGATTACCCATTTCCCCCATGTTGAAACGTCTTTGATT
The DNA here is from genome assembly GCA_036504475.1 of Methanosarcina sp. Taxonomy (GTDB): domain Archaea; phylum Halobacteriota; class Methanosarcinia; order Methanosarcinales; family Methanosarcinaceae; genus Methanosarcina. The sequence continues at coordinate 9,587 of DASXVB010000302.1, read as the reverse complement.
TTTCGGCAGAAGGTTTTGAGCGTGTTAGTGTTTACAATTTTGATTTTTTTACAGGCTTCTACTTGTTCGATGGTGTAACCGTCTAGTGTTAGGTCTCGGATAGATCTTACTGTGTTCCTTTTTTTGTAAGAGAGTTCTTTCTCCCAGAAGAAAGGAGCACTTTTACATTCTAAGGTTTCCCCTTCAATTTTCACTTGCAACCCCCCTGAATCTATCGTTTAATCTTTCTGCTCCGGTTCTACGCCATACATTTCGTCTATTTTTTTCATCCTGGCTTTTCGTTTTTTTCTTGCGTCTGCAAGCATATCCCTTTCTTTTTCATCTGGTAGAGCGGGGGAACATGCCATTAGTAGAAACGCTATTCCCACTATGAAGGGAGTTATCAAAGTGACTGTTTGAATCATTCTGTTTCATCTCTTTTTACCCATTTGCCATTTTGATAAACGTAACCCCATTCATTTAACCTGTTTTTAATAGTAGTTGCAGAAAGCTTACCTTTCTTTTTGTTATCGTTTGGTATTGTACTATCTAATATCTTTGCGATTGCGTGCGCTGATAATCCTTTGTCAATGTATTCAAGGACCTTCTTTTTATCAACTTTGAGCTTTGGCCTGTTGCAGATTTTCCCTTTGTTCTTTGCTGCAATGTACCCCTCCCGTGTACGTTCGTTTATAAGGGCTCTCTCAAATTCTGCAAATGCGCCGAGAATGTTAAAGAGAAGCTTTCCTTGAGGGGTTTTGGTTTCGAATTGCTGATTTAGTGTACGGAATTCCATTCCCTTCTTTGTTATTTCCTCCACGTTTACAAGTAAGTCTAGTGTGGACCTGGCGAATCTGTCTAATTTTGTGCAGAGTATTATATCTGCAGGTTTGACCTCGCTGTTTCTGATTAAGTCCATTAGTTTGGTGAATTCCGGTCTTTCATAAGCGTTTTTTCCTGAAGCTCCGAAATCCTCGTATATGGCGATTACTTCAATGTTGTTTTGAGCACAATATTCGTTCAGGTCTTTTTTCTGAAGTTTTATACTGTTTTTTTGATCTGTGGTTGAGGTTCGAATGTACAATATTGCAGTTTTTTTGAAATCTGAGGCCATGTTCATTTACCTTTAAATAGTAAATGGATATATGCGTATAAATACTTTATGCAGTCTAATACGTCTAGGTTTTTGTACAATTTCATTTATGTGAATTTTTTTGTTTCTGGCAAAAATAAAATTTTCATACGTTTTTGGGGGGTCAGTATTTGGTCGTTTATGGGAAAAAGAGATAAATCAAGAAGAAAGCTAGTTTTGGGATGAACTCTATAACAGACTTTCCGAAAAAATTATGCATGAATGAGAACAATACGGAGTAAAACTTATTTATAAAGAACTTTCAGTACATTGCATATGTTTTTTTTCATTTCTTAACTGCACTCCTCCTGACATCATTATCTTCATCGTTCGTAGCCCGTTGTTTAATTATATTTATTGTTTCAGGGTCGTCATGCCATCCACTAGCAAGTTCCTGAACTGCAGTACCCCTGACCTCCCAATGATCATCGTTCGTTATCCGCTGTTTTATAATATTTATTGTTTCAGAGTCGTCATGCCACCCACTAGCAAGTTCCTGAACTGCACTCCTCCTGACCTCCCAATGATTATCTTTTGTGGCCCGCTGTTTTATAAATCTGATTGTTTCAGGGCCGTCATGCCATCCACTAGCAAGTTCCTGAACTGCAGTAATCCTGACATAATTATTTTCATCGTTTGTAGCCCGTTGTTTAATTATATTTATTGTTTCAGGGTCGTCATGCCACCCACTAGCAAGTTCCTGAGCTGCAGTAATCCTGACCTCCCAATGATCATCGTTTGTAGCCCGCTGTTTTATAATATTTATTGTTTCAGGGTCGTCATGCCATCCACTAGCAAGTTCTTGAACTACAGTAATCCTGACATTCTTATCTTTATCGTTCGTAGCCCATTGTTTAATTATATTTATTGTTTCAGGGTCGTCATGCCACTCACGAGCAAGTTCCTGAACTGCAGTACTCCTGACATTCTTATCTTTATCGTTCGTAGCCCATTGTTTAATTATATTTATTGTTTCAGGGTCGTCATGCCACCCACGAGCAAGTTCCTGAACTGCAGTACTCCTGACATCATTATTTTTATCGTTCGTTGCCCTCTTTATAAATCTGATTGTTTCAGGGTCGTCATGCCACCCACGAGCAAGTTCTTGAACTGCAGTACTCCTGACATCATTATTTTTATCGTTCGTTGCCCTCTTTATAAATCTGATTGTTTCAGGGTCGTCATGCCATCCACTAGCAAGTTCCTGAACTGCACTCCTCCTGACCTCCCAATGATTATCTTTTGTGGCTCGCTGTTTTATAAATCTGATTGTTTCAGGGTCGTCATGCCATCCACTAGCAAGTTCCTGAACTGCAGTACTCCTGACATAATTATTTTCATCGTTTGTAGCCCGCTGTTTTATAATATTTATTGTTTCAGGGTCATCATGCCACCCACGAGCAAGTTCCTGAACTGCAGTAATCCTGACAGTTAAACTTTCATCGTTCGTTGCCCTCTTTATAAATCTGATTGTTTCAGGGTCGTCATGCCATCCACTAGCAAGTTCCTGAACTGCAGTACTCCTGACAAAATAAAATCTACTTTGAGCTGAGACATAAAAGAGACGAAATAAGTCTCCATCTTTTGATTCATATTTTCCTAAGACTAAAACACCCAGAAGACTGGAATATGCCTTATTAGTTATTTTTCTCAATGCTTCTTCATGTAACTTTTTTGATTTAGAATTCACTCCCGTTATAAATTCTGCCCATGTATTGTTAAGATCTATATCAATATCCGGAGGAATTAAAAAAGAGTAATATCGCATATACGCCTGACTTTGAGAAAACTGATCAATAATAATGTCTCGATTAGGCCACCTATCACCTACCAGCTTTGCAGCCGGAACCACTTCTTCAGCAAGGAACTGATTGATGTCTTGAGTCCAGCGGACCATCTCAAACAATCTGAGTACTCTTTCAAGTAGTTTCTTTGCTGTATCTCCAATTGCATTTGGGTTTCGGATTTCACTTAAACATTTGATTGCTAAAACGATATTTAGGGGAGGTCTGTTGCCAAAATACTGGGGATCGTATATCTGCATCAGGCATTTTATAATGTCGTCTGCAAACTTTTCTTTCATACCACATACAAGGCTCAGGACCTCATGCCATGTAGGATCTTCCCAGTATTTTTCAAAATAATTTAATTTCAGGGTTTCAATATTAAGTGCGTGATTGTCGAATTTCTGGACAATATCCATTGCACAGAAATACTCAAGGAAGGTACGATGGACGAATCCGTAAAAATCGGCTCCGTAAAGACAGAGGATGAAATTTACTCTTCTTAACTGGTCAATAATCGATACTGCTATCTCTTTTGAGTCAGATGGATCTTTTTGGTATCGATTCTGGAGATAAACCTCAATTTCTTGCTGAAGAGTTTTCCTGTGAATAAAATTGCCTGCAAGCCCGTCCGGACCAGACTGCATTTTGAAGGCAATTTTCATAAGAAGCTCTTTTTTATCATCTTCCCCAATGAAATCCATCTCTACAGAGCTTCTTTTCAGGTGTTTGTTAACTTCCCAGTTTTCTACAAGGACACTGGCAGCATGATCGTAAAGTTTCCATCTTTCTCTAGGAAGTTCTTGATGTTTGCCTATTATTGCCAGAATTGTCAGCAATAAGGGATTTCCTGCAAGCTGTCTTATTGAAGGAGAATCCTTAAGGGCTTTCAGAATCCTTGATTTTCTGTTTTCGATTTCATTTTCATCAACAACAAAAGGATACCATTTATCAAGGAAGTTTTCTATCTGCTCTTTTTCGAAATCCTGAAGTGTAAAGTGGACAAAACCAGCATCGTCAAGGATTTTACGTTTGTAGCCTATAATCCTTGAAGTTACAATTACCCTGACTTTAGGGTAATCAAGTGTAAATCCTACAATCATGCGATTTATTCGTTCCCATTCCTTGGGATCAAAAATTTCATCAAGTCCATCAAAGATGATTATTGCTTTACCGTCATTTTTGAGGTAGTTATCAACTTCTTCTTTTGTTAAACTGTAACCTTCAGTTTCTGAAAGATGCTGAAAATAATCAAGAAAAGTCTTGCAATCTTTTTCTGCACACAAGCCTGCAAATTCTCTAAGTTCAACTCGAAGAGGGAGATATGAATTGAAAAAACTTAAAAGCTTTTCATCGTCGTTAAGTTGTAATACTGATAAAATAATATATTTAGTAAGTGTGGATTTTCCAGCACCTGGATCTCCAAGAATTACGATAAATCGGTTTTTTTCATCGCTTATGACATCGAGTACAGATTTTGAGTCCTTTGAATAATAAGATTCTTTTGCGCGTTTAAGATCTTCTGCGGTTAAGCCCTCTGGAAAACATTCTTTTTCAGGGTCCCATTCCTCGTGCATTTTGTTCAATATCTCTTTTGGAAGCTCAACTGGAGGCGGGTTTTCTCTTACATTTTGCTCGACAAACACGCTGCTGAGCTTGATCTTTAGATAGTCTTCTTTTTTTGAGGGGGTAAGAGCATCAAGATCAATATTACAATATCTTTTCGATACAGCTTCTTTGTACTGTGTGAGATCAAGTTCTGCGATCTTTCCCTCTTCCAGTACTGAGCTTTTGTTCTGAGTCTCCCACTGATGAATAGCCGCTCCTACTAAACTGGAAAGCTCATCCGCGGATTTAAAAAAGCTAACAATATATTTAGTTGATAATTCATTTCTCAAAGCTGCGATTTTTTCTGCATCTTTTCCTTTATCTACATATTTTGGTGGCCATGGTGCATCTTCATGTAGCAAAAATATTAGGCATTCTTTCCCTGCTTTTACTGCTTTTCTATACTCAAGCTCTGTTATGGATTTCCCGTATCCTTCAGGTGTGTACCCATATCTCCACGCAAAAACGCCTATGTAAAGGTCGCATGAAGCAACATCTCCTAGACACTTGTCGACAGGTCTTTTGTCTTCTGCAATAAAATATTCCATTGCTATATCTTCATGACGCATCCTCTTTAGATTGAGTCTTACCTTTTCACGGCATTCTTCCAGATCTTTAAATGTAGAGGATACAAATACACGGGCCATTTTGTCCACCAATATTCCAATAAATTCTTCCAGAAACACATTAAAATACTAGAAGTTAAACCTTTTGAATTTAATTAATTATTTTATGTAAAAGTAGGAAAATAAGGCTCTGTAGAGGATTTCTACAGAGTATTAACAATTTCTTAAGTGTCACTATTCTATGCAAGATCGAGTAGATTTGAGATAGGCTTTTGTGATCTGGCTGGCTGTTGAGAATGACAGGTCCAGTTTTTCAGGTTTTACAGGGTTTTCTTTTTTTGGCTTGTGAGGCTTTTCTTGGGCTGGCTTGTTCGAGAAGAGGCTTACACTGTCCCGCCTGTGAGATGATCTGAACCCGGTCAATGTACTAAGTACGCCCTTCAAGAAATAGCGGTTTGTAGGGCTTCTAATTGGCTTGTCTTTTTTAGTCTTTTCAGATAGTGAGCCTGAGCATGTCCAGTTTCGTATTCCCATTGCCCAATATAAGGCTCCATGTTGAGGGCTCATAGATTTTTCTAAGTAGCCCTGTAGGTAGTCTCCTACGTTTTTGCCTGCAGCTTCGAGAGGGCAGGACCGGGACCACTGCCAGCCGTAGACAGGGTCATTTTTTACTGTGTGAATGTCAAGAATAGGGCCTCCGCCGTATTTTACCCAGGCGTATTGAATTACGGATTTATGGAGTAGCCAGTTTATACCGACTATTAGTACGTGATAGTGAAGCATTCCATTTTTTTGGAATTCTGCTATTTTGATCCATTCGGCACGCTTGGGAAGACACCGGCTCAGGAATTTGGAGAAGGGACCCCAGGCTGCTTGAGTTTGTTTGTTTACTTGCCAGAGTGTTTTTCCAGGCTTTGAGGTGAGAGTAAGGAATATGCCTTTTACGTGTTTTTTGCTGGCTTTTTGATAGGCGGTTCTGAATGCGTCCCGGTTTTGTTTTTGCCGAGATGGAGAGGTGAACCGGGTTTGATAGTTAATTGTTATGTCCTGAGAAAAGACCGGGTTTCCGTCTGGAGCTCTTGTTATGACTATTTTTTCTTTGCTGACCCTATCGCAATAGGCTTTGAATAGGGTGTCTATTTCCTGTTTGAACGTGTTTGTGTAGACGAATTCTTTTAGGATTTTATCATAATATCCAAAATTATTTATTCGGTTTAATTTTAAACAGGCTTCTAATCTTTCTGGGCAGGCTCTTTTTAGACCGTTGAGTTTTTCATAGGCTCGTTTGCTTTCGTTTTTGGTCTTCGGTGAGCTTTGCTTACTCAGGATCAAGTCTAGTGAAGAATTGGAAAAAAATAGAGGGTTTGTTCGTATCCATAAGAACCCTCCCGCCTTTTCTATATAGAATGTGGTTTTTGCTATTTGAGTCTTGAAAAAATTATGAAGGCTCATTATGCCTTTTTTGCCTTCTATGAGAAGTTTTGCTGCGATTTGAGGAATTGTCTTAGGACTATCCAAGCAGAATTCTTGGATAGTCTTCTGATGAGCAAGAGAGATAGACATGTGCGAGACCTCCGGGTAAACTCCCTATTTTTTGGTTCGAAAAAAAGGTTAGAAAGTCGGTTTTCCGACTCTCTTTAATTCCGGAGTTCGCTTGAAGTCAGTAAAAGATATGAAATGAGTAAGGGAGGATTGCCCATTTTCCCCTAACTTTTGGCCTGTTTTTAGATTATATTCGGCTTCTGCTTGATGCTTTTTAAAACAGGTCTTGCCGTACCCGAGGGCTTGAGCTTTAGGGTTTTTGATTGAGCGACCACACCTTTTGCAGTGAGAAAAAAGCAGAGAGGACATTATACCGTCCTCCTTGTGTAAGGAAAGAATGTTTTTTTGGTCCGGTAGACTTTATAGAAGAATTCTTCTGGATCCGTGAAAGTTTCGTCTAGTGAAGTGCCGTTATATTCCTTCATTGCGGTTTCTACCTGGGCCTTTTGCTCTGGCGTGAGCAATGGGTATAGAGTGGGTATACGCTCGCTCATGACAGCGCCCCCTTTATTGCAGTCTTCCAACAGACTGCTTTGACCCCTGAGAATTTACCGAGTATAGTTTGAAGCTTGGAGGCTGGTACCCTGATATAGACGATAGGCACCCCTTCTTTATGGACCAAGAGAATGTATTCGCCCCGGTTTTCTATGAGAGTCTGTTGCTGGAGGTCTGAGAAAACGAATCTGCCTGATCGAGATCCACCCGATAGGGAACTATCATGTACTTTGTCTTGGCAGCTCTTGACTTCGACTCGGACACCATTGATTGAGAAGTCAATAAGGCCGGTGTACTCAAATTTGGCTCCGGGATAGAGAGCTCTGACTATGGCTTCCATTTGGCAGCCGTTTGTCGCGGCTGATGTCTGGGATTCGGTAGTCATATCAGAACTGCCCCCAGATGTAAGAGGACTCGCAATCGTTGCAGAGAATTCTACAGTACAATTCCTGTGTGATTGCTTGCTGAAACTCTGAGAGTACAGGAGTTCCACAGATAGAGCAGGGCTCAGCCTCAATGGAGGACATTACCACTTTAACCCCTCCTTTTGAAGCTGGAAGTGCTCAAAAGCAGCTTCGTGATAGATCCGGCCTTTCTCAGAGAGTCCAATCTGTCCGAAGGTAGAGCCTGTTTTGAAGCTGGCAACTATGTTAGGGTAGAAGATGTTACTCATAGCCCCACCCCCAGAGTTTTGAGGCTGGAACTCCTTCCGGACCTTCCAGTTCTATTAAAGGCTGTTGTCTTTGTGGGATGATTGGGACACATTGGGAATACAGAGGAATACGGCTGATTAACTGGCCGCATTGAGGGCATGAGATGAGTTTTTCCAGTTGTCTGTATTCTCTGATTGGCTCGCCGTTGAAGTGGCAAAGGTTGCACTGGATCACTGGATCACCTCGCAGCTCATGAGGTTACCGTGTTGATAGAAGGAGTCCAGGTTTGGAGTTTGGAAGAGATTCCGGATGAATTCTTTTTGAACTGGATTGTTATACCCTAAGCAGAGGATCCGGTATTCATCTATGTGAGAATTGAGCTGGACTTTCCGGGTTTTGTGGACGGGAATCCTGGCAGGAACTAAGCCTCTCATGATCTCGCCTCCTGTAAGCAAGTGCTTTTTATGCAACCTGTACACTTGCCCCCGAAGTCAACTGGGTAATTGATCCAGTTTAGGCAGAATTCGCACCTTTTGGTACATTGGGTTGAACTGTGAGTTTTGGCTGAGATTATGAGTTCAGGATATAGAATTTTAAAGGTCACAGTCTCACCACCGAGAGGATTGAGAGACAGAACCAAAGCATGAGCAGTCCGAGGAAGGTAATACAGCTCATTGAGACAAGACCAGCAGTTGAAGCGGACATTTATACCGCCTCCGCTTTTTCATAGGTCATCCTTCCTTTTTTGAGACCTTTTACGTTGACATTGCGGAGCCACCTTGCACGTAGGTCAATATATTTGCAGCAAAGTTCACCGGAGTTATATGCAATCTGTTTTGCTTCTCTTGTTGTTTGGGCTATGACTGCAACGCCGATTTCTTGTTCTTTAGCATCTTGAACAAAATAAGCACGGAGTTGGGACATTTATACCGCCTCCGTTAAACTTCGGTACGTGCTGACAGCTAATTTGTGACCTGTGTAAGGTCCCCCCACCCGATTAGATTTTGTTGCTGGAGCCTTAAAAACTTTTAGGCAGTGGTAGCAAATGTAATCGCCTTTTCTGGTTCTTCTTTGGATATTTAAAGAATTACAGAATGGGCAACATTTGAGAAGACGGTATGTGATGGATTTTACTCCTGGTGTATCAAAGTGAGACTTGCATTTAGAGCAGGAGTAGACTTTGAGCGTTGACCTATAATGGATAGAAATGGAACCACATACAGGGCAACAGTCGCAAGATGTTTCACTTAACTGTGAAACAGAATTTATGCGTTCATTTGCGTCACTAGTCGAAATAAATTCAGAGTTTTCACTAATGGGTAAAGTATTACTCATCATTCACGCTTCATTCAGTAGTACAGAAACTCTGGTAAAATTTCTGTCTAACTCTACTAGAATCTTCAATGTCTTAAAAACCTTTTTATTAGATAGAGGAAGTATTAGATTAATAGCTGTTTTGTCGGCCTGCTGGTAACAGGTCCCGAACCTTTGAGAAGGAAACTTTTTTCAAAAGTTCACGCTTCGACCTTCGACAAAAAGGAAGAGGGTTTACGATTAAACCAGCTAGATGGTACGACTGATGGGGAATTGAACATTCTGAAAATAGTTCAGTTCTCCCCCTCAGCGCTAACACTCTAGCAAATTCCATTAAATATAATCGCCTTTTATTTTTGAATCAGAAAGAAATTCCTTGAGCGAGTCGCGGCACTTTCTCAGTGAGAACTATGGTTTTATGTTGAGAAGAGGAATATACCTTAGATAGCTTTCTTTTAGTTCTGTTTGGGTTATGTGGTCATAGATGTCTATTGCTTCTTTTCTTGTATCTCCC
>DASXVB010000301.1:0-9481 GCA_036504475.1 Methanosarcina sp. | reverse complement strand
TTGCCAGTAATATCCTGTTTTCTTAGTAACTCCAACTTTAGTAGCAGCTTCTTCAACAGAATCTCCTAAAAACCTGAATTTGACAAAATAGAGCCTTTTAAGCACTCTTGAATTGTTTTCATGTCTGATTAAAACGTTAATCTCGGCAAGAGTTACATTTCGATCAATAGGAATGTGTTCTTTCCCCACCAGAAGAAAAGATAAGTGTTAATACGTGTAATAAGTTACGTTGAAGACTATAATTGTTTAAAAAGGCCCTGCGAAGGGTTCCATATAAATCTGCGAAAATCGTGGATTTTTCAATTTTTCTTTTCTTAAGAAACATATTTGAGGAAGTTTTAAGCAAACCGCTGGCAGAAAAAATATATTTTTACTGAGTTAAAATAAATAAGAACTATTTGTATCGGATAGCTCTAGAAATTGCCGATACCGATATATATCAGAGAACACATATCGGATATATCAAATTATGACACATACCGATACATATCTGATTCAAGAAGAACTTCTTGTACGAATAAATGAAAAAATGGAACAGCTAAATTTCATGTGGCCCGTCCCTGCAGATGCTTTAGCAAGGCTACATGAAGAAATGAGGCTGGTTCATACCTATCACTCCAATGCGATAGAAGGAAATACACTAACGCTTCAGGAGACAAAACTTGTTCTTGAAGAAGGGTTGACTATTGGCGGAAAATCGCTTAGAGAACATCTTGAAGCGAGCAACAATGCAAAAGCTTTTGACCGAATGGAAGAGCTGGCAAAGAAAAAACGTGCAATAGACCATGCCACAATTCAAGAGCTCCACGAAATTGTAACCCGAGGCATACTTGAGGATGCCGGAAGATACCGCACAAGAAACGTTAGAATCGCAGGTGTAGTAAAGACTCCTCCGGACTGGTCAAAGATAGTTAAACTGATGGATGAGCTTATTGAAAAGATAACTGAAAGCAGGGAACATCCAATTGAAACAGCTTCCTTCCTGCATCACAGGTTTGTTGAAATTCATCCCTTCAGTGACGGAAATGGCAGAGTTGCCAGGCTTCTCACAAATCTGTATTTGATGGCAAGAGATTATCCTCCTGTAGTACTCAAAAAAGAGGATAGAGGAAAATATTACAAATCCCTTAGAGCCGCAGATTCTGGGAACCTGGAACCATTTGCCAATTTCATTGCAAAAGCAGTGGATGAAAACCTTACTCTATATCTCTCCATTTCAGGAGGAAACGACGAACTGCTGCCTCTAAAAGAACTTGCCATTGAAACTCCTTATTCTCAGGAATACCTCAGCCTGCGGGCTAGACAGGGGCTTTTAGATGCGGTAAAAATAGGAAAAACATGGCATAGTTCAAAACGTGCAATTGAGCAATACCTGTCCGAGCATGGGAAAAAGGATCTACTTTCAGACAGATTTAATGAGAACATAATCGGTTAACGTATTTTCACTTCAATCAGAAAACCCTCCCAAAAGGGAAAGATCACTTTGATAAAAAAGGCCATTCGAAGGGCCCCTTATAAATATGCAATTCAACTGAATGAATAGTCTTCTAAAGTTTCAAGTTCATTATATTGTATGGCGATGTATTTATGCAAAAAAGGAAAATCAAAGGTATGGACTTCACAGGGACATGGCACATTTATGAGATGGAATTATGGGATGAGGACTATTTCAATATGGAAGTTCAGGCTTATATTATGATAGAGCCAGACAATATAGGACATTTTCAATTCGGTTTAGTTTATGGCGATATAGACGGAAGGATCGTTGATTATACTGATGGCAAAAGGTTTGAATTCACCTGGGAAGGAAATGAAGAGTGCGATCATGTCTTTGGTAGTGGTTGGGTCAGAATAAAAGAAAAAGACTTACTGGAAGGCGAGTTTAGGTTTCATCTCGGAGACAGTTCTACCTTTTTAGCAAGGAGAGCAAAATAATAAAATCAAGTTTTTTCATTTTTCTTTTCATCACAATCTTTTTTCGGGGAAGATTGAGCAAAACGCTGGCAGAAAAAATATATTTAATATTAGTTATGAGGAAAGATTTTTCATTCCGTAGTTGGTAATCTAGTCTCTAATGGGTTTTCTTGATCCACAAGAAACTGCTTAGTGGCAACATCGGCTAGTTCAAGTAGACTGTTTTCAATCGAGTTAGTATACGAATCTGTAAAACTTTCCTCGGCAAAACGCTTTGCTTGAATTGCAATAATCTTATTCACTTTGGTTGTTATAAACAATGTTAAATTCTTTCCCTTTGTTTCAGCCTCAACAGCTCTATTTTGAGTATTAGTTACAATAAGCTGAGCACTATCAGCTTTTGCTTCAGCTTTTTCTGCTCGTCCTCTATTTACATCTTTGCCAAAAAGGTAGCCAGCAGCAGCAAAAGCTATAGCTTCCACACCATTTAATAGGTAACACAGCACGAGTTCACCCTAGTTCTTCAGCACTAATATTTATTAGCAAAATAATAGTATCAACGTTATAGAACTATTCCAAATTTAACCATATTGAAAGCTTCAATTCCTTTTAAAATCTTATTTGCAGAACAGAAATCCTGAAAACCTAGCATTGGAGCAATTATTCGCTTTATAGACCTATGATCTTGTTCCATAGTGTTATTCAAATACTTGACTTGTCTAATTTCAACATTTTCATACAACTTATTTATATTTTAACTTCTTTTGTGATTGTGAATATTGCAAATCTTCTTTACAATAAAAAGAAAGTTAAAAGCCTAGAGTATCCGACCCTTATATGCATTAGGGCTTTTCTACTTAGATCCTATCCAAAAAGTCAGTGATGCATTTTGAAAACTCACAATAGGTCTATAAAGTCTATAATATAAGAGTATCCATTCAATACCAGAGTATCCATTTAGGTTTTGCATATTGTATGTCATAAAAGTTCTAGCAGATAACCACTTTTTGGATAGATTCTTAATCTATAAATCCTATAGTCATGTTAATGCGTTCTTTTTCTACCTGTTTCTAGTGTGCAACTGTTGCAAAAAATTAATTTGGAATGAATTACTTAATTGTAAGTATTATGGGACAGTCCGCGCGAATATTGGTATTTGTGGTACTCAGTCTACTCTTCGGTCTGTTTGCAGATTTGGGAGCTGCAGATCCTGTTATCCTGAATAATGAAGACGTAAACCTTTCAGAACTCAGAGCATTTGATCTGCTTTGCAAATGTGGTACAGGATGCATAATCAATACTGTTTCTCTTTCTTCTGGTGGGAGTTATCTTGCAGTAGGGGGTTTTGATCATAATGTTTATCTTTTTAATCGAGAGGGAAAGAAACTCTGGAATTATACTACTGGAAACATTGTCTATACCGTATCGATTTCTCCTGATGGGACTCGTGTAGCTGCAGGAAGCAATGATAAGAAAATATACTTTTTTAACAGAGAAGGAAAACTGCTATGGAGTTATGAAACTGGGGGTAGCTTGAATAGTGTTATGGTCTCCTCTGATGGTTCATTTGTGGCAGCAGGTAGTGAGGATGGCAAGATTTACTTATTTAATAGAGAAGGTAAGCTTTTATGGGATTTCGATTCCGGATACGCCATCCGTAGCATAGCCATCTCCAGGGATGGCTTTTATATTACAGCGGGAGGTTCCAATCAATGTATTTACCTCTTTGACAGTAAAGGAAACAAAATATGGGAACGAAGTACAGGCAGTGTAATAAATAGTGTATGCATAACCCCACAAGCCTATTATGTGGCTGCCGGAGGGTCCAATTATAATGTATATCTCCTTAACCAGAAAGGGGAATTTTCCTGGATGCACAATCCTGCTTATTGGATCAGCAGTGTTTCGCTAACAAACAATGGTTCATACCTGGCAGCAGGAAGTTTTGACGACAAAATCTACCTGTTTAACAGCACAGGTACAAAACTCTGGGACTACAAAACAAAAGACGATATATATAGTGTTGCAATTTCCCCGGATGCATCATTCATTGCAGCTGGCAGCTGGGATGATACTCTTTATGTCCTTAACATGGAAGGTAAGGACTTATGGAACTACAGTTGTGGAGGAAATATTAACAGTGTGTCAATTTCCCTCGATAGTTCAGTCCTTGCTGCAGGAAGTAATGATGGAACAGCCTATCTTTTTGAGCGAAACTCCACGGCTTTTGCACGATTGTTTGGAGATGAACGTTTCCTTTCAAGAGAAGGACTGAAAGATTTATACCTAGATACAAAAGTCGAAACCGGACTGCCGTCAAAAGAAGGTGCAGTAGCAACCAGAGATGTTAAAAATGTAATTGAGATTGTTCCGAGTACTTCAGGTAACGTGTCAGGTAATACAAAAAATGAAATCAATCATACTGAAGATAAATCAAATTCTGAAGAAAATTCAATAAAGCTTCCGGAACTGTTTAATTTTTTTAGATCGCCTATATTTCTTTTACTGGCATTTCTAATAGCGGCGCTCTGCCTGAAAAGTAAAACCTCTAAAAAACAGACAAGAAATGAAGACTTTGACGATTTTGAAAACCTTGACGATGAAAAACATAGGCCTGAAAAGTAAAAAATCCAGAAACTTGAAATTTCAGACATGAAGAGTAAACTTCTAGTTCTGTAAATTTCAATTCTGTAAACTTTTTGCCCTATAAACTTTCAATTATATCGCTGATCTATTTTCTAACCTTAAAACCTGGATTTCTTAAACATAGGGACTCTAATAGCTTTCAGATCTCTTTGCTTGCAGCTTCGGACAAAGACCTTATGTGAAAGTCCGAATCAAGTTCATCTGCAAGTTTTTTACATTTTTCCAGGTCTATTTCGGGTACGTTAACTACCGTAACTCTTGTTTTGATTCCTGCTTTCCTTGTTCCCTTTATAAAATTGAGTACTGCAGAATAAGCATTTTTATGAATCGGCCTGCAGAGTTTGTCATATTTTTCTTCGGACTCGGCATTCAGGCTTACGGAAACGGAGTCTATTCCTGCGGTTTTAAGTTCTGAGATCACATCTCTTCCAGGATTTATCAGGGCTGCCTGTCCGTTTGTATCAATCCTAACTCGAATATTCCTGTTTTTTAGCCAGCGGGTTACTGCAAGCACCACATCGAACCTGAGGGTAGGCTCTCCAAGGCCTGTGAATACGATTTCTCTGTACTTTGCGAGGTCCAGTACTTCCAGCGCTCCGAGAATCTCTTCAGTTGTTGGTTCTCGTGAAAGCCTGAGGTCATATCCATAAACCCCATCTGCAAAATTACGAATGCAAAATACGCAGTCTGCACTGCAACGGTTTGTAAGGTTGAGATAGAGATTGTTGTGAGCTTCGTAGTAAATTGTGTCCATGCGATCAAAATTTCTTACATTCCTTATAACCATGATGTATTATTCATTATTATCCCAAAATTGAAAATAACCTTATATATGAATTTATTATTATTTTCTTTTGCTTTTCGTTTGTGACTTGCGTTTTCAAGCAGAAAGTTTATAGGTGATCATGTACTTCTAAGGTTCGATCTATAGCATTTAGCTATCAGTATCTATATTTCATTCATTTACTTTTTACATTGAAATATTTCAGGTTTTAACTTAAGAATCTGGATCTCAATGTTGCAGATATGTGTTAAAAACCTATGATTGATGAAAAATTGCGATACTCGCAATTTCGAAGGAGAATATTAAATGGCACAATTAGCTAAATTCGACGTTCCAGAAGAACTTACAAACAAAGCACTTGAAGCTCTGGAGCTTGCCAGAGACACTGGAAAGATTAAAAAAGGCACCAATGAAGCCACAAAAGCAATCGAGAGAGGCAATGCAAAGCTCGTCCTGATCGCAGAAGACATCGAGCCTGCCGAGATTGTTGCTCACATAGGTCCTCTTTCCGAAGAAAAGAACGCACCTTACATATTCATCAAAAATCAGAAAGAACTTGGTGCAGCCAGTGGACTTGGCGTGTCCTGTGCAACTGTTGCAATTGTAGATGCAGGAAAAGCAGCTGAAATTATTCAGGATATTGCCCAGAAACTTGAAGCTCTTAAATAATCCTGATAACATGAGGTGCTAATATGGCTGACGAAAGCACAACTGGCGGCTTTGCCGCTGAGGTTATTGACGTTATCGGGAATACAGGTATGCACGGTGAAGCCAGTCAGATCCAATGCAGGGTTCTGGAAGGCAGGGATAAGGGTCGTGTCATTACAAGAAATTGCGTGGGTCCTGTCCGTATTGGTGATATCCTGATGCTTCTTGAAACATCAAGAGAAGCAAAGAAACTGACCACCAGATAAGAAAGCGGTGAGATGATGGAACAGAGGAAATGCTATTTTTGCGGGAAGATGCTGGAACCCGGAACTGGTAAGCTCTATATCAAGAAAGATGGTTCTACCTATTACATGCACTCTTCCAAGTGTATGAGCAACTTCAATTTGGGTAGGCTTCCAAGGCGTACCGAATGGACCGAGAAAGGCAAAATCCAGTTGAAGAAAGCATAAAGAATAGAGTTGTCAGTTTATTTATCCGATTATTAAGGTGTGCACATGGAACAGACATACGTTATGGTAAAGCCTGACGGAGTCCAGCGTGGGCTGGTCGGAGAGATCATTTCCAGAATCGAGAAGCGGGGCTTGAAACTCGTAGCTCTCAGGATGAACGTTATTAGTGAAGCCACTGCAAAAGAACACTATAGTGAACATGCAGCCAAGCCTTTCTTCCCCTCTCTTGTCGAATTCATTACCTCCGGCCCTTCGGTCTCAATGGTAGTTGCCGGAAAAGACGCAATCAGGGTCATGAGATCTATAAATGGGGCTACAAACCCTGTAGATGCGGCTCCCGGAACAATTCGTGGGGATTTTGCTCTGGATGTAGGCAGAAATGTAGTTCATGCATCCGACTCTCCAGAAGCTGCAGCAAGGGAAATTGCAATTCACTTTAAGGACTCCGAAATCGGGAAATATTCCAGAATCGATGAGGTTTGTCTGTACGAATAAAGCCGGTGCATCAAGGCCTTTTCGTGTTCCTGAAGCTTCAGGGGTATGAATCCAGGCCTTTTGTTTATCCGGTACCTGCAATATGGGGTCCGTCAGGGTAAACCCGGACCCTTCTGGACCTGCAGCAAATAAGACGCGGGAATGAGAGAGGTTTTGCATATGGCCGACAAGAAAAATTTGAGGACTCCTATAGTCTGCGTGATGGGGCACGTTGACCACGGGAAAACGACTCTGCTGGACAAGATCAGAGGTACTGCAATTGTCAGTGGAGAAGCCGGGGCCATCACTCAGCATATCGGGGCAACCGAAGTCCCAATAGACGTGATTATTAACAAGCTAGGAGATCCAAGGCTTCGGGATAGATTCATAGTTCCAGGTTTGCTCTTTATAGATACACCTGGACATCATGCCTTTACAACATTAAGAAGCAGAGGAGGCGCCCTCGCCGATCTTGCAATTGTTGTAGTGGATATAAATGAAGGCTTCAAGCCTCAGACCTACGAAAGTTTGCAGATCTTAAAGCGATTTAAAACTCCTTTTGTTGTTGTTGCCAATAAGATTGACAGAATTAACGGCTGGGTTTCACAAAAAGACCTACCTTTTGCGGCTACTTTCAAAAAACAGTCTGAGGACGTCCAGGCTCGGCTTGAGACAAAGCTCTACGAGGTTATAGGTGAATTATACAACCAGGGTTTTGCAGCAGAGCGGTATGACAGGGTTACAAACTTCCAGAAAACCCTAGGTGTCGTACCCGTAAGTGCTGTTACAGGTGAAGGAATTCCTGATGTTCTGATGGTACTTCTTGGTCTGGCACAGAAATTCCTTGAAGCAAATCTTCAGTACAGTGCCAAAGGGCCTGGAGTCGGTACTGTGCTTGAAGTCAAGGAAGAAAAAGGCCTTGGGGCAACTCTTGACGTTATTCTTTATGATGGTGCTTTGAAAAAGGGCGATACTGTTGTTATAGGAAGCCTGGGAGAACCAATCCAAACAAAGGTACGGGCTCTGTTAAAGCCCAGGGAACTTTCTGAAATTCGTTATGAAAGCAAGTTCAAGCAGGTGAATAAGGTTACTGCTGCGGCTGGTGTAAAGATCTCGGCCCCTGGGCTAGAAGGTGCTCTTGCAGGCTCTCCCATAAAGGTTGCTACTGAAGAAACCCTTGATGAAATTGTGGCCCAGGTAAAATCGGAGATTGATGAAGTTAGAATTGATACTGATTCAGTCGGGATTATGATCAAAGCCGATACTCTTGGCTCCCTTGAAGCCCTTGTTCATGAGTTCCAGAAAGATGAGATTCCTATCAGGAAAGCCGAAGTAGGAGATATCTCGCATAGAGATGCAGTTGAGGCTTCAACGGTTGAAGACCCCCTCTATTCTGTACTTATAGGTTTCAATGTCAAAGTTCACCCTGACGCCAAAGATTTCCTGCAGGAAAGTAACGTTAAGGTATTCACAAGTGATGTGATCTACCGCCTGGTTGAAGATTACCAGAAATATGTAAAAGAGCAGCAGGAACAGGCTGAAAAGAAGATTTTTGAGACGATAATTCGTCCGGGAAAATTCAAAATTCTTCCTGGCTGTGTATTCCGCCAGAGTAAACCCGCAGTTGTCGGCGTAAGAGTGCTTGGCGGAGTCGTGCGGACAAACGCAGATATTATGCTTGAAAACGGAAACGTTGTAGGTAAAATCAAGGGTCTGCAGATCGAAGGAGAAAATATTCCGTCTGCAGGGGTAGGCAAAGAAGTTGCAATGGCAATTGAAGGCGCAACTGTAGGCAGGCAGATCAAAGAAGAGGATGTGCTCTATGTCAATGTGCCTGAAAGGCATGCTAAAGTTCTTGAGCACGAAATCTATGATTCCCTTTCAACCGATGAAAAGGAAACTCTTGAAATTTTCCTTTCCCTGAAAAGAAAAGATAATCCTTTCTGGGCAAAATAATGCTTATATGCGCGTAATTAATTTCAGTATGCACGTAAGGTTAGGTAAGAATTAAGGAAAAAAATTCGAGTAAAGTTTCGGATGGAAAGGCAAGGTAAAGGAATTATTAAAGTAAATCTGATATTGGAGGATTTCATATGGCTAGTTTCAAAGTTGTAGTTTCTGACCCAAAGGAAGGGCGTTCTTATCAGGTCGATGTAAAAGATGCTGAAGCTAACGCATTAATTGGAAAATCAATAGGTAACGTTGTTGATGGTGCTGTTTTCGGCCTCTCTGGATATAAAGTCCAGATCACTGGCGGCTGTGATGGTAGCGGTTTTGTTATGAAACCTGATCTTCCTGGTCACAGAAGGCAGAGAGTTCTGCTGGCAGTGGGTGTGGGTTACACTCCAAAACATCCAGGACAGCGCAGGAGAAAGATGATGCGTGGCAAGGAAATTGCTCCTGATATCGTTCAGGTTAATGCAAAAATCGTAGAATATGGAAGTAAACCCATAAAAGCTCTTCTCGGCCTCGAAGCCGCAGAAGAAGCTCCAGCAGCAGAGTGATTTTTCGAGCTCCGCCTGCGGGCGAGCTTTAAAACACTTTT
>DASXVB010000300.1:0-8465 GCA_036504475.1 Methanosarcina sp. | reverse complement strand
CCACCTAAAGCGACAATAAAATCACAGCTATTTTCTTTTGCAAAAGTACCGCCTGCCATAATTGTTGATTTCAATGGATTGGCTTCAACGTTGTCAAACACCACAGTTTCTATTCCTGCTAGTTTCAACTGTTCTTCAGTTCTTGCAAGATAACCGTTTTTTCTTGCAGATTTTCCGTTTGAAATAACAACCATAGCTTTTTTTCCAGGCATCCTCTGGATGTGCAAATTGTTTAATTGACCTGCCCCAAACAAAGTTCTGGTAGGTATATACATATTATACATATCAAATCCTCAATTGTAAATTGTAATTTTGACTGATTAGTCAATCATCAAACTACTTAATGGTATATAAGTATTTGCCCTAAATATGATTGACTGATCACTCATAAGCAGAGTGAAAAAAAATTAATCCTTAGCCAGACCTCTCCAAATAATCTGAAATCCATCCTCTAAAACCTTGTTTTCATTAAGTGATGAATCTGAATCAAGGATAAGGTTGACTACCGTCCTGCTGCCCTGATAAAAAATTGCAATGATCAGCTCCGCGGAAAAGTCTCTGATCTCTCCCATTTTTATTCCTTCATCCACAAGCTTATGGAGGAATACATACTCTTTCATCACTTCATCACGCGTAAATTTTGTTATATAAGGAGAAGAACAAAATTGTCCGACAAAAAGGAATTCATCCTGATTGTTTACACCCCAATTGATTAAATTTGACCAGAGTTTTTTCAACTTGTCCTGAAAGGTAATTTCGGTCTCGATCCCTTGTCCCATACTACGGCTTAACTCTCCTTTCACCTCAAAATACAGGCTATTGATAAGATCTTCTTTTGTAGGAAAGTAATTGAAAAGGGTGCCTGTGGCTACACCTGCTTCTTTCGAAATTTGAGCAGTGGAAGTACCATGGAAGCCTCTTTCAGTGAAGAGCCTCAGGGCTGCTTTCAGAATGGCTGTTCTTTTGTCGTTGACCTGTTCTTTCATGTATTATCTCTACTATTGACTGACTAGTCAGGTATAGTGTAATAGTGCACTTTTATATAAATACTTTATGGCATTTTATTCTTGACTCTTATCCAAGTATTTCAGTACATAAGGGATTTTTGGGAACTTAAGGAAAAAATGTTCAGCGATACATTTAAAAATCCGAATTGTTAATGTGTAGAGATCATCATGCTCATAGTACTCTCATTAGGCGGTTCAATTCTTGCAAAAAACCTTGATCCCGATCGTTTTTTAAAATATGCGGATGTTCTCCGGAAGCTCTCGAAAAAGCATACTCTGCTTGTAGTAGCCGGGGGGGGAGAAGCGGCACGGAATTACATTGACACTGCAAGGGCAGTTGGTGCCGATGAAGTAACCTGCGATTATATAGGCATTGAAATTACTCGCCTGAATGCACGACTGCTTGCCGCAGCCCTCGGACCCGATGCATCACCGGAAATCCCGACGAATTATCTTGAAGCTGCAAAAGCTATACGTCCTGGAAAGATAGTTATCATGGGAGGAATTACTCCTGGCCAGACCACGGATGCCGTCGCTGCAATTCTTGCGGAGTTCCTGCGGGCAGACCTGCTTACAATTGCAACTTCAATTGATGGAGTTTATTCTTCAGACCCTAACTGCGACCCCTCAGCAGTAAAATATGACAAAATCTCTCCCGAGAAGCTCATAAACATAGTCATGGCGATCGAGATGAAAGCAGGCTCCAAATCCCCTGTTGACCCTGTAGCTGCAAAAATTATCGAACGCTGCAAACTCGATGCTCTTGTAATGGATGCCCGAGACCCTTCCCTGCTCGGAGAAGTTCTCGATGGAGAAGCCGTCAAAAAATCTCCAATATCCTGCGGAACCTGGATTACAACAAAAATATAAGTCTTAAAGTCTGAATCTATTGCCGAAAGGGTAGGAGTTAGGGATTTTAAAATTGGGGCTGAAAAATGCCTAAAAAATAAAATTATGGCTCTGTAGAAAATATATCAAAATCAATTGCAATCGGTTAAAAAGTCAAGTCGCAAAAATATACAAGTCCATTCATCAGCTCAAATTAATGAAGAATTTTCATATCAAAGGATTTCTACAGAGCCTAAAAATTGTTTATTTTCAAATTTCTCCAAGCTCCCAGCCCAGATGTTCTTTTATGACGGTATAAGCCATTGCAGGCGGGATAATTCCGATGTCGGTTACGATCATATCGATGTACTCGGCAGGAGTGAAGTCAAAAGCCGGATTTTTTACCTGTACGTGAGCGAGATCGGAAATGCTTGCAGGGTCTACAACTTCCCCTGCAGCCCTTTCTTCGATTTCTATGGGGTTTCCGACGATTGTACTCGGGCTAAACTTGAAAGTTTCGGCAGCTACCATGAAACTTTTTCTGGACTCGTGAGCGGCAAGCGCAAGCTGGGAGGTCCCGATTTTGTTTACCAGGGCGCCGTTAGCCGCAATGGCATCAGCCCCGACAACCACCTTATCCACGTCTTTCATGTAGTAGCGCACCGCAGAATCCACGATCAGGGTTGTGGGAATTCCGAAGTCGTTAAGGTGGCGAATTGTCAATAAGCCCTGGCGCCTGGGACGGCTTTCGGTAGCAATTACCGAGATGTCCTTTCCGTCTTCAAAGGCTGTAGTTATAATAGAAAGAGCAGCATGAGAATTGCAGTGGGTCATAATAACGTCCCCATCCCTGATTCTTCTTGACCCGATTTTTCCTATTTTCTCAAGGGCGCTGTCTGCTCTCTCGATAAAAAGGTTTGCATTTTTAATGATTTCCTGCCTTGCTTCCTCCACGTTTGCTGAAGAATACTTTGAAGAGAGTTTTACGGCATTAGGGAGGGAAACAGCTGTTGGGCGGGTACTGATGAGAAGATTCGAGACTTCCTTTATTCTGGCACTGAATTCTTCCATTGAAGCTACGTCCAACCCTGCGGCATAATCTCTGATAGCTTCAGCAGCAGCTTTTGCAATCCTGCCTGCGCCCCGGATCTCCATTGTCCGGATTTTTTCTGCGGTTTCCTGAACTTTTTGCATAGTATACGGGATGGCGAGGGTGCAATTTATAACTATCTTCCGGCTGTTATGGGGACTACTCTAGAAAAAATTTACATTTCAGTGATTTTCTCCGAGATTTTTCTATAGTAAGCAAAAAGGTCTTCTCCCCACTTAATAGCCTGCGGGTCAAAGCACAGGACATCTTCTTTATGGTCGTAAGTGCCGTCCGAAAAAGGCAGGGTAAGGGAAAGGAATATGTCAGTAACTGCATAGGCGAGTTCTATTTTTTTGTCGTAAACGTAGAAACTGGCATTTTCGAATTTAAGAAATTCATTTATTTCGGCTCTGTATTCTTCTTTTAATCTTTCATAAATCGGGCGAGTTACAAGAAGAGAAACGTCCACTCCATTTTTTGCAAAATTAAGAAAAAGAGATGGATAAATAGGATGAAAAATCGAGGCAATACCACTTATTTTTTTTGATTTCATCAGGTTTTCCACAAATTCTCTGTGAGGTTCAAATAGGCGCGTCCTGTCAGGAGGTTCGGAAAAGGTGCATCTAGCCAGCTCTCCTATTCTTTCCCGCAAAGGATCGGGTATGGTCTCAACAGCGTGATTTGCCCAGTATTCATAGTTATTCTCGAAAAGGTTTAAGACATCTATCATTGGCTGCATTCTGTCAGCTACCGCTATCCCAAGAGGAGAAAGGCTGTAAATATCGCCTGTTTTTAAAATTAGCGAGTTTTCCCTCAGCTTTTTTAGTTGAGGAAGAATTGCCACCAGACCTACATTTAAACTTTTTTTAATATTGGAGATGGATTTTGGCCCGTTCCTCAAAAATAAAATAAGCTCTTTCCTTCTTTCGGAAAGGAAAATCAATTCGAGAAGAGGGCTGTTCATATTTTTGCTTTATATGCAGCTAATTAATAAATATCTTCCTCATTTTGCAACTGTATTTATCTGAAAGCTTTAACTATTAACAGAAACTTGATAGAAGCTTAAAGTAAATGTTTAAAGATCGCTAAATAACAAGTTCTTTACATAAAATTAAATCGTATAGATTTATCAAGGAAATTAAGAATATGAAGATGAGCTATTCAGTCCAACAAACTGAATTTTGAGACGGCTAAATAATTTAATGAGAGGCAAATTTCAAAGTCGTATAGGTTATATACCTCTATAACATAAAGAGAAAGTCAACGATTAAGAGTTAAGGGGTTTTTCTCTTGATCGTAGGGGTTGAATCACGCAGTTGGGAGCCGATCAGAGGTGGCACAAGGCTCCCAATTATAATGATTATTTTTGAGGAATTTTGAGTACAGTAGAGTTTTAACTTTAAGTCATCTTTTCATATAATAGAAGATAAAATGGATTATTTCAACCTATACTATTATAATAAAGTGAATTGAATTAGGTTCATGAATCTTAATTAAATAGTATCAAATTTGATATACGTTTTTTCAGCATCACTGAAGCAAATATAAGTTTTTGAACTAAAACTTAATCAGAATTAATGAATCAGGATTCAGTTAAAACTCATAAAACAAGATTAGATCAAATTCTTAAACCAGAAATTGGCTTTTTTAAGGCTTCAAGAGTGAAGTTGAGAAGATAAACAAAAAGAGAGAACATTCCAAGTTCTTCTAATTTCCTAAATATCAAAAGAAGTCTACTATTAATACGCAAAAAATATTTTGTAACATGAATTGAATAAAAAACTTATAAATAGCATTTAGAGAATATGGAATCATTTCTTCAAAGTGAATCTCTTTTAATATGAAAGTTTAACGTGAAAATCAATAGAAATAAAAGCCAAAAAAATAAGGAGTCAAAAACTTGGATTTCGATACTGCAGTACAGTTTCATGGACATGTCTGCCCCGGACTTTCCATTGGCTACAGGGTAGCAACACTTGCCGCCAACCACTTTAAAGACCGCAGCAAAGATGAAGAATTGGTCGCAATTGTAGAAAACCGATCCTGCGCCGTGGATGCTATCCAGGTAATAAATGGTTGCACCTATGGGAAAGGGAACCTTATTTTCAAAGATCACGGAAAACACGTTTACACGTACTTCAAAAGAGGTGAGAATAAAGCCCTGAGAATTTCCCTGAAGCCCGATGCTCTCCCACAGGACGAAAAGCATACTGTACTCTTCACAAAATTGAGATCAGGTACTGCAAGCCCTGAAGAGGCAAAAGAATTTCGGGATTTGCACGACGCAAAAAGCCAGAGAATTTTGGAAATGCCAGAAGAAGAGCTTTTCTGGATCAGGGAAGTAGAAATTGAACCGCCTGAAAAAGCGATAATTTATCCTACTCTGGTCTGCAGTAAATGCGGGGAAGGTTTTATGGAACCGATGGGCAGGGTAAGAAACGGAAAAATAGTTTGCATTCCGTGTTTTGAGGCAAAAGATGAATGAAAATCCCGAAGCTCTTAAAACAATTGAAATGACTCCTATAGGCTACGTTGAAAATGACTACCTTGAACCGGTATACAATGAAGAGGTGTATAATAAAATCTCAAAGATAGTCCTCAAAAAAGAATTTACAGACGGGCTTTACAGAATAGAGGACTTTGAAAAACTGTACATTCTTTTTTACTTCAGCAAATCAAAAGAATATGAACTCATCCACCGCCGCCGTTATGACGGTGAGATTTCCGGGGTCTTTGCCAGCCGAAGCCCACACCGCCCTAACGGGATAGGATTAACGATTGTGGAGTTTCTGAGAGTTGAGGGTAATGTGCTCTATGTAAAAGGGCTTGATGCGATTAATGGGACGCCTATCTTGGATATTAAGCCTTACATAAAAGAGACTGAAGAAAGCTAAGAAGTTATTTTTTAAATCTCGCCAGAACTCCAAGATGATCTTCATGATATGGCATCAGATCCTTTGCATTAATAATTTCGAATCCGGGCTCAAAAGCCTGTTCCAGTTTTTTTACTTCTTCCTTAAATACCTCTTTAGGGTTAGCTGCAGTATCGATACTTCGCGCTTTGATGGAAAGCAGAAGATATCCGTCTTTTTTTAAAAAACGGACAACATTCCTTGTAGCTATTTCGGCCTGGTTGGGTTGAGCAACATCCTGGAAAATAAGATCCACAGGCTCAACGAGATGAGAGTAGCTGTCCGGCTTTCCCGCATCAGCAAGAATCGGGTGGACATTTTTCCGCCTTGATGCTAGTCCGATAAGATCCCTCATGCTTCGTGGAGCGAACTCAACAGCATAAACTGCACCTTCCGAAACAATGTCAGAAACATGGCTGACTGTTGTGCCCGAGGCCGCACCAAGATAGAGTACCTTCGAGTCTTTCTTAAGAGGGATATTGAATCTTTTTAGAATCATGGCTCCAAGCTTGCTCCTGCGAGGATCCCACGTCCGATACTCAACCCCTTCAACCGAAATCAGTTTTTCTCCATAAACGGTTTTTCCAGGATCAAGATTCTTTGTAGCAAGCTGTTTTTTGTCTTTTATAACTTCAAAGATCCCATCCGACAGCTTTTTGACTTCAGGCATTTATTTTCTCCTTTTTTTCTTTGGCTTTATTCCATTTTTCGGCTTTTTTTCAGGAGGCCTGGTGTTCAAAGTCCTGATCTGCAGAACCTTTGTTTCAAGTTTTTCGATAAGAGAGAGATCTTTTTCCCCTGAATAAAAATCAATACGCGCAGCCAGAGAAAGCTTTGATGCAACGGCTCTTGCTACCTTTCCCCTTACCCACCAGGGTGCAGTATTTATTAGAGGGTGACTGTAGATGATTCCGTGCTTTGGAGATGGAGCTCGAGCCCGAATATGCTTGAAAAGAGCCTTGCTGGCCCCTATGACCTGAATGGTGCTGGAAGGGAACCCAGCAAGTTTCTCGAGGCTTCCTGCCAGACTTATCAATCTTGCCCCGAGCATTGGGCCCGCAATAAGTTTCAGGTTGGGTGCAACCAGTTCCATGCTGTCCTCAATATAAGTCTCGATATGTCGCCTCCGCCCATAGAGGCTGCATACGCTTTCTGCAAAGCCTTTAAGGAGTACTTCATCTGCAGGCTCGAGCTTTGCACCCATTGAATTTATGGCTTTTGAATAGAGCGGGTCTTCAGAACCGACACTTTCACGGGAACCGTATTTTACAATAAAACGTGCAAGGTCTTCTCCGCCTAACCCGCTTTCTGGGAAATAACCCCCATACCATTCGAAAAGCCTTTCCGACAAAGAATTCGTCGTTTCATTGATATCGTCCAGGGCTTCTACGGCCTGAATAATTCGCTGGTCAGGAGTCAAAGCGCCTGAGACCTGGAATTTTGCAGCCTCTAGAGTGACTTCGTGCAAAAGAGAGTAATATTCGGCAGGAGATTCTGCAAACCCACATTCAAGAGCTGCAGCTTTGAGATCAAAGCCTTCAGGAGGGAGATTCGACCTGCTGTCCCTTAGAGAAAGAGAATGCAGGGCAAGCTCCCGGATGTCTTTTGAAAGAGGCCGGGATTCCAGAATTTCTCCGGCCCTGCCTGTTTCAAGAACTCCGAACCAAGTATTGATTTTCAATCCAGGCCCCCAGAAATATCCGCACCCTGGTTTCTTGCCTTTGTGAGCAGGACTTTCCCGCCAATGGACTCGTCAAGCATGCGCTGAGCTTCCTGCTGTAGCCTTTTGCCCTCTGCGGTACTTCCGACAATTCCATAAACTACCGGCCCGAAAGAACTGACGCCTGAACCGCTTGCTCCGTTGTCGCGCATGTAATCCTTGATACCCAGAACAAGCTGCGATTGAAGTTCAACTTCCCTTCTCTTAAAACCTACAGTCTGGATGTGGTTAATTGCCTTGCCAAAACTTTCCAGGTCTTCCTCGACAAGTGCAGGAAGCATCTGCATTAAGATTACATGACAAACTTCCTGAACCTCGGAAAGGGGAATTGGACAAAACTTTTTAAAAAGATCCACTTCTTCAGCATCGTGAGCCCCTTTTCCGTTAGGCATTACAAGAACAATAGGCCAGTCAGGAAAGTTTCTTCTGAAAAGGACAGGGCCAGGAGGCACATGGCTGGCTGAAGAAGGAGAAAATGCACCCTTATCCTTGAACTTGTGTCCTCCATCCAGAATAAAACCGCCATTTTCAAAAGCAGCAACTCCGATTCCGGATGTGCCACCCCTGCCGACGGCAACTGCAAGTTCCCTAACGCTTTTCCCTAGTCCATAAATCCTGTTTACAGCTACTGCTGCTGAGAGTGCAGCCTGAGTCCCGGAACCGAGTCCTACATGATCGGGAAGACTGTTATCAATATGAAGCCTTATTCCTTTTCCTGCCGGAAGGAGAGCCTGTGCAGCTTTTTGCACTCTGCCTGCGAGAAGAGGATCACCAATGACTTCGATAGTATCAGCTTCAGTTGCAGAAATTTCCAGGCCGGGAGATTCCAAAGTGATTCCTGCTCCCCCATCGACCCTGCCTAGCTCTGCATTGAGGTCTATCAGGGTAAGATGGAGTCTGGATGGAGT
>DASXVB010000299.1:0-9664 GCA_036504475.1 Methanosarcina sp. | reverse complement strand
GTAAGATTCTTTGTATCGATTGAGGGGGTACGTTTTGCCATCTTTTTATTCGCCTCCTTTATTTGCAAGAAGTGCAAGCGGTATGGCGATTACATGGATATATTTACTATAGGGAATAAATGCGATACAGAATATCAGGGCAAATATGGAATGGAATAGAGATGCCGGTGGTGCTGCTGAGGGAGCAAGCCCAAAGCTCCAGATAATTCCTGTTCGTATCCCATCGGCGAGGAAACCGGAAATAGTAACTATGAAAAGTATTCCAATTAAAACCCAATCATATTTAATGGAAGCTTCCCTGACCTCAGAGACAAACAGTCTTCTCACTAACGCTATAAGAACTCCTATAAGCAGGATATACCCGAAGATATAGTTCGGAATGGAGAGCCAATCTCTAAATACTTCAGGGGTGAAAGGGAGTTCAATTCCGATTTTCTCTATCATTTCGACTGCAAACATTAACCCTGACAAGGCAAAGAGAGTCATCCAGCCTCCAAAAATAAATAAGTGCATAATCCAGCGGAAAGGACTTCTCTTAAGAATCCTCCTCTGTAAGGCAATATCAAGAATCAGAGTTTCTAAGATACCATGTCCATGATGAGATTCTGCTGCTACCTGTTTCCACCAGGTTTTTAAGAATGTGATTGCACTTCCTTTCTTTCCTGCCTGAGGTTCAAGGTTATAACCTGTAACTCCTGTTCCCCATTTCTGTAGGTTAACTATTAGACCATATAAGAATATCACAACGGCTAGTATGGCCATTATCATTACCTGGACAAACGTCATTCGTAGTGTATCCGAGAGCCCAGAGAAATATAGCATTTCACTACTGATAGTTTATTCCTCCTATGTATAGATCAAAAACTGGGAATTAATATTGTTTTTATAATTGTCATGTTACAGAATATCAATGATAATAAAGACAGAATGATAAAGTAGCGACTATCTGCATAAGGTTTTGATAGTCTTTTAGTCTTTGTATCTATTATATTTAAACGTTATCTTTATTAAACAATACATCGAAAAGCTCACTGAATTGCAAAAATGAGATGAATTGGAGTAATCAGAGAAGATAAGAAAAAAGTAAAAGTAGATAAATCTTATTTAAATTATAAAATAAATGGTATAAAATATTCATATAGAATTCTTCCGGAAAGAAAAATAAGAAATTAGACTGCAAAAAAATAAAAAGTAAAAATGCAAGAAAAGAAAAAGTCACTCACAACCCTTTTAAGAAAATGCTTGAGCGCAACCCTTTTCAAAAAAGGTTTGATCGCAACCTTTCCGGCGGAAAGCTTAACCACAAACCTTTTGAGAAAAGGTTTGATCGAAAACCCCAGCAATGTTTGGATTTGGAAATCTTATCCCCAAACCCTATCGGCGTGATCAACCGGCGCAACGGTTGCGGGTCAACGGTTGTGCTTGACTAAAAATATTGGTTTAAGTAAAAAGCGCTTCTGAAAGCCAAAATAACTTTTTACAACCCAACTTCTTCTTTGAATTTATCAATCCCGATCTCGTCAATTACTTCTCCGATTCTTCTTTGTCTCGGATAAGTCTTGTAAAAGTTAATTATTTTCTCAACAAGGTCCAGAGCCTGTTCTTCTGTGAGGTCTTTTGCCACTACATTCCCAAGTCTTGGACGCGGGCCTGCACTACCCCCGACAGATAAATTAAAGCCTTTTGCCGTACCCATGAGCCCGATATCTTTGATAGCAGGTTCAGAACATGAATTTGGACAGCCGGAGACTGCCATTTTGAATTTTGAAGGAAGCTGCATCCCATGGTACTTTTCATCAAGTTTTAATCCAAGCCCGACTGCATCCTGTTTGCCTCTTTTGCAGAAGGTAGTTCCAGGACATATTTTTACGCTGCGGACACAGAGTCCTATAGCGGCTCCAGGTTTTAGATTCAGTTCTCCCCATGCCGCATCTAGATCTTCTTCTTTTAACCCTACAATTGCAATCCTCTGGGCCGAAGTGATCTTAAGGGCTGCAGCCCCATATTTTTCTGCAATATCAGCTATTTTTCTAAGAGTTTCCGGGTATACAATTCCTCCTGGAATATGGGGAGCAATTGCATACGTCTCGCCATCTCTTTGCAGGATTGCAGCTTTCTCGGGAAGATCACCTTTTACATATTCACGACTTACCATATTACACTCCTCCAACTTAAGTGATTCATATTTATTTCAAGATTGTTTCATTTAATCTTTACTTCGAATTTGTTCGATTTAATATTTCTTTTCAAAATTTGTTCGATTTGATGTCTGTTTCACAATTTTATTGCTACTTGCCTTAGATTTTGATATCATTATTTCACCTAAAGCTGGCGTCGAAAATCGGAAGCAAAGGCTAAATTCATAGATCAGAGCCAATCAATTACTGAATCAATTAGCAAGACACAGCAAGTTCTGATTCAGCTCCCCCTGAAATTAGATCCCCATACATAAGGCGAAGAATCCGATATTCCACCACTTTTCCAGATTAGATATCCATATTAGAGATATCAGAATCCAGGAAAAGATTTCAGACCCAGAGACTATATTGCTCAAAATAATATAAAACTGTATGCCTAAAAATAATTTAGCTTGGTATAGTTACAGAACTTGTTACAACGCTATAAGTCTGATACCGCACTACAAAACTGGAAATTACAATGTAGAGGTTGGCGTAATACCTCGAGTTTAATATAGCCTCATAAGTCTTCTAAAATTCACGGAATTTACTACGGGATCGCAAAATCTTATAGAATCTCAGAATCTTGAGCGAATTAACCAGTCGAATTACGACAAGCAGAGTGATTAGCGATAAAAATAGTTAGTAATTAAAATTACCAGTTTAATAACTTAAAAATGGAAATCGGATCAAAAAGATCCTTTTTTTCCTTATTGCTGTTTTCTCATTCTTTCTAGAAATCCATTCAGCCCTGCTTTATGTCTGGCTTCGTCAAGAGATGCCTTCTCAAAGAAAAGAGCAGCTTTTGTATTTCCTTCCTTCTTGGCTAATTCTGCAGCTTCAGCTTTCTCGATTTCAGCTTTACTCTCTCCGTCAAACATCATTTCTAGATTTTCAAGAGTTGTTTCTTTAACGAGTCCCAGAATTTCAGCTACTTCGGTAGCGTGCCAGGCTTCATCCATAGCGACCTGGCGGAGGTAAACTGCAACATCCGGAAATCCTTCCCGCTCGGCAATCTTTGACATTGCAAGATACCAGCCAACTTCAGTAGTCTCTCCTTTAAAAGTATTTTTTAGAATATCTTCTAGAGTCATTCACTCACCATTTCTTTTTAAAAATAACCACTTTTATAGTTTAGACATAGAGCAGTCTTTGAATTTAAGTCTTAGCCACAGTTGAGTAAATGAAAAAAACCGAAACCGAAGAAAAGAGATACAATAAACATCGAAATAAACCACAATAAGACCGAAGCATACCACAATAAAATCGGAATAAATGGAAAATAATCTGTATGAAAAGATATATTGATGAGAAGAAATGTACAGGCTGTGGTAAATGTAAAACTGCCTGCCCAAAAGGCCCAAGAGTTTACTCAGTAGAAGAATAGCAAGGAAAAAGATCTGCATTTTAAAGGATTCGTCTCACTGTCTAGGTTACAGAATGTGTGACTGTTTGTATGAAAGATGTAGTCACACTTAAAAACTGATTTTAAAAAAGGACTGAGAAATTTGTCACTTGAGATTCGTATAATACTTGTAGAGCCAATGTATCAGGGGAATGTTGGATCTGTTGCAAGAGCAATGAAAAACTTCGGATATACTGACCTGGTGCTTGTAAACCCTTGTAAGCTCGAAGGAGAGGCAAGAGCTATGTCATCTCATGCAAGAGATGTGCTTGAAGGGGCAAGAATTACCTCAACTCTTGATGAGGCTGTAGAAGGCGTAAGTTTGACGATAGGGACTACAGGAGTTGCAAGCCTAAAAACCGGAGAACATATCCGCCTTCCTCTTTATACTCCCAGAGAACTCAAGGAGAAACTTAAAGATTATAGTGGTACGATTGCGATTCTTTTCGGGCGCGAAGATACAGGTTTCCGGAATGATGAACTCAAAAGTTTTGATATGCTCATTACGATTCCAACTTCTGAAATATATCCAATTATGAATCTCTCACATGCTGTTGCAGTAGTGCTTTATGAGATCTCTGAAATGGAAGGAGGAAACAGTCCGCTTGCTGATGGTTTGGACCTCCAGCTTTTATATGGGCATCTGGAAGAATTGCTTGAGGAAATAGATTATCCGCCTCACAAAAAAGACAAAACATTTCTGATGCTGCGGAGAATATTCGGAAGAGCAGGGCTAACTCCCAGGGAAGTCCAGACCTTGAGGGGCATAATAAGAAAAACCGAGAGAAAAATGGGGTATGCATTAAAGGAGTCTGAGGGCCAGAAACCGGAAGCATCGGAAAGCATGGAAAAGTTCATATGAGAATAAGCCTGTTTTTAGATTAGAATTTATGATACGTATTTTAACTTTTTTAAAATGCCTTTTAAACAGAAATCTTGTAACTAATAATGAACTTTTATATAAAGTAACGAATATTGAAATTTTACATAAACCAGATAGAGAATGATATGACTGAAACCGAGAGCAAGTGGGATGAAAAACTAAAAAGGTTTTTTAAAGACTATTACTGGAATGAAATCCTCCAGCTTGCAAACGAGTATCCGGACCAGCGAAGCCTTGGCGTGGATTTTACAGATATTGAGAAATTTGACAGAGAACTTTCAAGAGAGTTTCTTGAACATCCTGGAGAACTTATACCGGCGGCTGAGGCGGCCCTGAAAGAAATCGATCTTCCTGTCGAGAAAAACCTTGAACAGGCTCATGTAAGGATAGTAAAAATTCCTAACAGAGTATCTATAAGGGAACTCAGAAGCAAACACCTCTCCAAATTTGTTGCAATCGAGGGTATGATAAGGAAAGCAACCGAAGTGAGGCCCAGAATTACTAAAGCTGCTTTCCAGTGCCTCAGATGTGGGCATATCACCATTGTAGAGCAAAACAGCTTCAAGTTCGAAGAACCCTTCGCAGGCTGTGAAGACGAGAACTGTGGGAAAAAAGGGCCTTTCAAGGTGGTAATCGAAGATTCCACCTTTATCGATGCTCAGAAACTTCAGATTCAGGAATCGCCTGAAAACCTCAAAGGAGGCTCACAGCCCCAGAGCCTTGAGGTAGATTCTGAAGATGACCTGACAGGAAATATCACCCCTGGAGACAGAGTCATAATCAACGGAATTCTTAGATCCAGACAGCGCACCCTGAAAGACGGAAAATCTACTTTCTATGACCTTGTGCTTGAAGCAAATTCTATAGAGCAACTGGATAAAGATTACGACGAACTTGAAATAACTGCTGAAGATGAAGAACAGATTCTTGAGCTTTCTCGTGATCCTGAAATCTATAAAAAAATTGTTAGTTCAGTTGCGCCGTCTATCTATGGGTACGAAGACATAAAAGAAGCTCTTGCCCTTCAATTATTTTCTGGCGTTGTAAAAAACCTCCCTGATGGTTCCAGAATAAGAGGAGATATTCATATTATGCTTGTAGGAGACCCTGGAATTGCGAAATCCCAGCTCCTGCGCTATGTTGTCAAGCTTTCTCCAAGAGGCGTTTTTACTTCTGGGCGTAGTGCATCGGCAAGCGGTTTGACTGCTGCTGCTGTAAAAGACGACCTCAGCGACGGCAGATGGACAATTGAAGGTGGAGCCCTTGTCATGGCTGATATGGGAATTGCTGCGGTTGACGAAATGGATAAAATGAAAACGGAGGATAAAAGCGCCCTGCATGAGGCAATGGAACAGCAGACCATAAGTATTGCCAAAGCGGGAATTATTGCTACACTTAAATCCCGCTGTGCCCTCTTGGGAGCTGCAAATCCAAAATACGGACGTTTTGACCGTTATGAGGGCCTTGCAGAGCAGATTAGCATGCCGCCTGCCCTGCTGTCCCGTTTTGATCTTATTTTTGTTTTGCTTGATACTCCTGAACATAATCTGGATACTAAAATTGCGAACCATATTTTGCAGTCTCATTATGCAGGAGAACTCTTCGAACAGCGAGAAAAGCTTCCTGGATCCCATATTACGGAAGATTTTGTGGACGCCGAAATGGAAGTGATCGAACCTGTCATACAGCCTGAGATCATGCGAAAATATGTTGCATATGCCCGGAAAAATGTATTTCCTGTTATGGAGGAAGATGCAAGAGCTTACCTAAGAAATTTCTATACGGACCTTCGAAAAACAGGAGAGAGCAAAAACACCCCTGTGCCCGTAACTGCCAGGCAGCTTGAAGCTCTTGTCCGCCTCTCGGAAGCCAGCGCAAGAGTCCGTCTAAGCAATACAGTCACACTCGAAGATGCAAAAAGAACTATCCGAATCGAAATGAATTGCCTGAAAAATGTAGGCGTTGATCCCGAGACCGGAGCCCTTGATGCTGATATACTTGCATCTGGCACAAGCATGAGCCAGAGGAACAAAATAAAAATCCTGAGAGATATAATTAAGAAGGTAAGTGAGAAACATCCGGGAGCTAAAGCCCCTATTGAAGAGGTTTATGCTATAGCTGAAAGTGAACACGGAATAGATCGGACTCACGCAGAGGAAAATATCAAGAGAATGAAGCAGAGAGGAGATCTGCTTTCTCCGGATCAGAACCATATCAGGCTTGTTTAATTTGAGACAAAGTAAAACATCGAAGTTCTAGGATATACTTCCCAGAATATCAGGGAGTTTAAAAGTTACATAAAGATTATTTGAGGACGGTTAAGCTGTAAATACTAAAAGGGCAAATACTATTTAAAAGGGAGAATATGTATCTAAAGATTTATAAAAATGGGGAGCATATCCTTGTTGCAGCCTGTGATAAGGAAGTGCTCGGAAAGACCCTGAAACATGGCAATAAAGTAGTGGAGATCAGCAGGGCCTTTTATGAAGGGGAATGTGTTTCCGAAAAAGAGCTCCAGAAAGCCCTTGAAGAAGCTACGACTGCAAACCTCTTTGGGGAAAAAACAATCAAATGTGCTATAAAATGTAGGTTAGTTGATCCGGATTCCTTGATAATTATCGATAATGTGCCCCATGCCCAGGTTTTCAGGATTTAATTTTGTCGAGTTAATCCTCTTGAAAAACTGAATCAGCGAAAACTAAACACTTGCTTTCAGGGCTGATTATATACGGGGACAGAACAACATATGCGTAAATAACAATGCAGATCGTGATACAGTGACTGAAAACATTGATGAAGCCGGAATAAGAATGCTGACAGAAGGGGAGCTGATCTCCGCAGTTTTGGAAAAACACAGACGGTTTCTGGAAGAAGATCGGAAAGAATTTGGAGAACTGGATAGCAGGTTGGGCCAAGTCGAAGAAGATGCAAACAATGCAAAAAATTCCAGAATTCGAATGGAAGAGAGAAAAGAGGTTCTCAAGGAGAAACGCCAGCAGTTTTATCATCAGGTAGAAATTCTCCTTGAAAAAGATGTATTTTCAAAGTTGGATTTGATAACTACCAGCAAACTCAAAGAAGAACTTAACAAAATAAAAGGGCAAATTGAGTCTGAAGAGGAACAGAAACTTAAAGATTCGTTTATGGCAAAACTCCGTGAAATAAGTCGAGCAGCAGGACTTGGAGAAAATATTCTCCAGCAAGTCGATACCAAAATGGAGGAAGCCAAAAACTCAAATCTGGAACTAAAAGAAATAGTACAATCTGAAAAGCAGCTTGTAAAGGATGATGGTAGCAAGAGTGAAGAGATTTCTAAAGGCAAATCCCAGCATAAATGGCTCAGTACAAAAATAAAAAAACATGAAGAAGCTTTAAATTACTGGGAAAAGTTAAAAGTATAACCCTTTTTCGAAAACATGCGGGTGATAGTACATGACCAACGACGTTTCAACTACAGAAATTGCAACGGCCGACCTTTCAAACCTTAACGAACGGGAGCTGAAGGGCAAGGTAAACGAGCTCAGGAGCAGGATCGAGAAAAGCGAAAGGCAGTTGGCTTCTATTTTTAAAGAACTGAAGATCAACAGAACCAACATCGATGAACTGAAAGAAAAGAGAGACTCTCTAAACCGGCAGGTTAAGGAAAGGGTTGCAAAGGCACAGGAACTGAGAGGCAAACGGGACGAGATTAATAAAACAATCAGCGAGTACAAGGGAAAAAGAAGTGACGTAAACTCAAAGACTCAAGAACTGTTTTCAGGAATTTCTGGGCTTAAGGAACAGCGGGACGAGTGCAATAAACTTTCTCACGGAAGTGTGGAATCTCTTACTAAGGCTTATGAAGACGAACTTGATGCTTTTCTTAATAAAGACTTGCCTCTTGCAGTTGAAATTAAAATTTTCGAGAAACTCAATGACCTTAGTAAACGCTTGCAAGCTGCAAAGAAGGCAAATGAGCTGCATGCCCAAATTCAAGAAAGTTATAAAGAGTCAAAAGGAATTCATAAAAAAGGAGATGAATTCCATGAAAAGATCCAGGCCCTTTCAGATGAATCTCAGGCCTGCCATCTGGAAATGCTCGAAAATTTTAAGGCCGCGGATGAAATCCGAAAAGAAGCAAATACACACCATGCCCAGCTTACGGATAAGACCACAAACATAAACTCAATAAAAGAAAAAATTGACCCGCTTAAAACTGGTATTTCTAATAACCGAAAGGAACTCTCTTTATACCTTGACAGGTTAAAAGACCTGCAAATTACCAAAGACGAGTACAAAGTAAGCCAAAAACATAATGATGCCCGCGAAAAACTTCAGAAAAATGCTCGTTTGAGCCTGGAAGATCTAAAACTTCTTATTGAAAAAGGAGACGTTAAATTCTCTAATGAATAAGAATTCGGAATAAATCGATTTTTCCTTTTCCTTTGAATCATTAAAATTTTATTTTTGTTCCTTTTTCCTTTGAATCATTAAAATTTTATTTTTTTTCCCTTTTCCTGCAAAGAAACTTGTCGCCAGAAGCGTGGTTCCCAGGCCAAGAAAGAAGAGAGGCATATCAAACCCATCGGCTTGAGTTTCCAGTTCAGAGTGGGGGAGAGAGGTATTGTCCGAAACGTTAGCAAGCGATTCAACTTGCGTTTGAGGTATAGGAAGCTTGGGATCAAGATACTGGTATACAGGTGAAAATTTTACAAGCACCCCATCGGCTCCTTCGTATATCGTGTTCACGGTAAGATTCAGGATTTCGGTAGAGTTTCGAGAATATACAAACTGAGAGCCTTCATTGACAATAGAATCTTGGAGGGTAACTCCATTTCTGCTAAGTTCAATCCAGATTCTTTTGTTTTCGGTATCTGTACCTTTTATATAAAGTTTGTAATCCTGTGAAAAGGTGTGGGAATACCCTGACCTTATATAAATCTCGGCTCGATCGAGAAGAATAACGGAAAGTTTTTCTTTATTATCAGCAGCTGAAACGGGTGGCGTGAAGTAAAATAAAACTGAAGAACATAAGAAGATAAGTATGAAGACGGAAAATAAAGAGACAAATCTTGTTTCTGTATTTTCCTTTATTCTTTGTTTATCTGGGACGCGCATAAATGCATCTGCCTGCAATAATTTCTTCTTTTGTATCGTCGGCTTTTCTTATTACTAGAGCCCCGTCAGGAGTTACCCCTATGGCTTTGCCTTCTATAATTC
>DASXVB010000298.1:0-15043 GCA_036504475.1 Methanosarcina sp. | reverse complement strand
AGTGATAGGTTTATAGAAGTCAGGGGAAATGAAACAAATACACAGACCAGAGCTGGGGGTTCAAACGAAAAGCTTATCACAAATCTCACAAATCGGCTGGAAGTAGGTAGCCACGAAACGCGATTGAGCGCCGCATCTGAGCTTGGGAAACTTGGAGAACCTGCAGCCAATACTCTTGTTAATAAGATTGAGTTGAACAACTCGAGTTCGGAAAAAATAAATAGTTACATGCTTCTTGCACTTCTTGAAACTGGAGATGACAGAGCAAAAAATATACTTATCAAGAACTTTGAAAAAATTCAGGCTTCGAATAAAGCTGCAAACGAGAGCACAGCTAAAGCAGGGAAACAGGAGATATCAGAAGATACCCTGCAGGCTATAGAGGCAAAAGACATAGCTACAAGAAAATACATTGCAGATTCCATTGCTATGGACGCCTCTAAGACGGAAACAAAGGGGGAAAACGGAGCTCTTCAGAAAGCTCTCAAATCAGAAATACAGAACTCAAGTATCTACATCCCTATTGCGCTTTCAGAATTTGGATCTGAAAAACCAGGAAGCGAAACCGAAAAACTTATTGAGGCTCTTAAGAGCGATAAAGGAAGCACAAGAGTTGCAGCTATGATGGCTCTTGGAGAAATAGGAGAAGAAGCTGCAGTAGATCCCATACTAGGAATTTTGGCTAGAGATTATCCACTGGCGAAAGCCAGTGCAGCCATTGCACTTGGAAAAATTGGGGATGGAAGGGCAGTAGAAGTACTAAGAAAAGAAATGAAAGATGGCGATAGCGAATATGTCAAAGGTAGTTCTGCAATCGCGCTTGGGAAGATAGGAGACGAAAGCTCAGTACCCTATATTATAGATAGATTGAGAGACCAAAAAGTAAGAGTAAGAAGTAGTGCAGCTCTTGCACTTGGAGAAATAGGAAACGAGAACGCAGTAAAACCCTTAGTAGAAATCCTGGAAACCGGAAAGGGTTCAGAAGGGCAAAAAAGTAATTCTATCAACGCAAACACTGATATCCGAAAAAGTGCTGTTATTGCTCTTGGAGAAATAGGAAGCACGAACACTACTGAAATTTTAATCAGCATAATGAACGATAAAGGAGAAGAACTTGAAGTCAGAACGGCTGCGGTTTCAGCTCTTGGAAATATAAAAGATCCCAAAGCTGTAGAAACTCTCAAAAAAGTATTTGATGACAAAAATGTTGATGTAAATGTTAGAAATGCGGCTTTTCTTGCCCTTAGCAAAACCAAAGATAACGAAACCGTAAAAGTTCTCGTAGGCAAATTGGGAGATAAAGAATTTGGAGTTAGTGCCAGAAAAGCCCTTATCGAAACGGGAGATACTGCGGTTGATCCATTAATCGAAAATTTGAAAACAAAAGACCAGAAACTCAAAGCTGAAACAGCCTTAGCTCTTATTGAAATAGGAGATAAAAGAGCGATTAAGCCTCTTATTCTGGCTTATCAGTAATTAAAAAGCTGAAAAGAAAAAAACAGCTATTTTCAGCTGCATTCTTTTTGATTTCAATGTTCCAAAAAAAAGTAATGGCCCCTAAAAAACATAGAATAGACGTCGATATCTTGAAACATAAAGGAAAAAGAATGATTATCCCTGAAATTTAATATTGAAACATCTTCTTGATTTATGTTTTATATAAAAAAATTCATAAAAGTTTTATTGAAAAAACACTTTTGTTTTTATCCACCAGGAAAACTTATTAGCCAAAAATGCAATGATTCTTACCCAAATGTTATTATATTTTTTACTTCTTTATCATTGAGTGGACGAATAAAGTAATTTTCGAGAAATTTCAAAGCTTATGAAAGTTATGGGAATAGATTTTCTAATATCTGTTCTTGATAAAAACAATTTTCATAATATATATTAACATTAATGATTTTTAATCATAATTAGTAAAGGAAAAATTAAAGAAATAAATAAAAATTATGTATGTTCATAAAACTTCTCAAGACTTCCGTCAATGATGTCATTTTTCATTACCCAAGTCTGCTTTTTATCAGGCATTACCCTTTGGGTGGAATGTCATTCCTGAAAATATGTTTTGCAAAAATTTACATCGATCAATTGCAAGAGAAGAAACATATAGTTAAAATATATCAGACTATTATTTTCAAATGATAAAGATTCCTTATTTTAAAGAAACTTCAATAGAGCTGAATTTAAACCCCAAAATTCTAAAATCAAAATGAGATTGAATTCATGAAAATGGTGTGAAATATGAATCTTTCAGTACCTAAAATATTACTGCTGCTGTTCATTCTGACAATGGTCGGAGTTGCTTCCGGGATCAACGAAAGCAAAAAAGAAAACTTCAGTGAAAACATAAGTGAAAATGTATTAAATGTTAACGAGTCGGAAACACAACATGCTGTAGAACCTTTAATAACAGCATTGGGTGCTGATGATATAAACACCAGAACAGAGGCTAGATTCGCTCTTGAAGATATGGGGAACAAAGCCGTAGATCCTCTTATAGAAGTAATTGATTCGGGGACCTCGGAAGCAAAGTGTGAGGCAGCTTTAGCTCTTGGGAATATTGGTGGGCAAAAAGCAGAAAACGCCATAATAAATCTTTTAAATGACAAAGATCCAGAGGTAAGAAGTAAAGCAGCTCTAGCTCTTGGGAATGCAAGAAGCCAGATTGCAGAAAAACAACTTATCCAGGCACTTTCAGATGAAGATGGAAGAGTACGCTCTAATTCAGCCTGGGCTCTTGGGGAAATTGCAAAAGTAGGTTCTTCTTCAGATGAGGATGGATGGGGAGCAAACTTATTCTTAGGATCTGTAGGAAATCAAAAAATTACTGAGGCTCTATGTAAGACTCTTGAAGATAACAACAGCGACGTAAGAGCCAGCTCTGCGGAAGCCATTGGGAAACTTGGAGGTGAAAAAGTAGAAGAGCCTCTAATAAAAGCCCTTTCAGATAAAGACAGAAAAGTCCGAATGAATACTGTAGAAGCCCTTGGAAAGATAGGGGGTAAGAATGCCACCAAACCTCTGACTCAAGCATTGAATGATGAAGACAGTGAGGTAAAAAGTAGAGCTTTGGTAGCCCTGGGAGAACTCCGGGATGATAACGCAACAGAAGTCCTTATTAAAGCATTGTCGGACGAAAATCCTGAAGTTCGTTGTAATGCAGCAATGGAATTGGGAGATATTGGAGATCAAAGAGCAGAAAAAGCCTTGATAAGTGCTCTTTCAGATGAAGATCCGGAAGTGAGAGGTTTTGCCGTGGAAGCCCTTGGTAAAGTAGGAGGAGAAGAAGCAACAAGAGCTCTCATTCAGCAGTTAAAAGATCCAGATAAAGATGTAAGAAATACGACTGAAAATACCCTTATAGAAACAGGAAATCGAAACACTGAACTAATTGTTCAGGCATTAAAAGATAAAAATAAAGATGTCAAATCGTATGCGGGGGAGATTCTTGTAAAAATTGGAAAACCAGCTGTTGAACCTCTGATAAAAGCCCTTTCGGATAATGACATATATGTACGTTGTACAGCAGCTTGGGCTCTTGGAGATATAGGAGATCAAAGGGCAGTGGAGCCCTTGGTTCAAAATCTTTCAGTCGAAAATGAAGATGTAAGACTTAGTTGTGCCAGGGCTCTGGCAGAAATAGGAAAACCTGCAGTCCCTGCTTTGATAAAATCTCTTGGAAATGAGAACAAAAGTGTGAGAAAATATATTGTTTTTTCACTTATTGAAACAGGAGACCAGAAAGCTGCTCCACAACTTATTGAATTGTTTAAAGGAAATACAGACAAAACAAAAACTTCTGCTGAATTTGATGAAATAGCA
Source organism: Methanosarcina sp. (assembly GCA_036504475.1). Lineage (GTDB taxonomy): Archaea > Halobacteriota > Methanosarcinia > Methanosarcinales > Methanosarcinaceae > Methanosarcina. The sequence continues at coordinate 11,218 of DASXVB010000298.1, read as the reverse complement.
AGTGATGAAAAAGTAAACCAAAGTCTCCTGAAAGCTGTCGAAGAAAAAGATATGAACTTCCGGAAAGAAGTAGCAAATACCTTTGAAGAGACAGAGAACCCAAAAGCAGAGCCGCTCATCCAGGCACTGGAAACAACCCCACAAAATACAGAAGATTATAAAAAGATTTCAGGAATTGAGTCTGAAGATGAAAGAGCACCTGACAACCTCCTGCGAAAATTAAAGAGTGAAGAAAGTTATGTGAGGGTCAGTTCTATATTTGCACTGGGAGGAATGGGAGATAAAAATTCGGTAGATCCTCTTAGTGAAGTACTTGTAAAAGATTTAAATGAGACTAAAGCCTGTGCAGCCTACTCTCTTGGCGAAATTGGAAGTGAAAAGGCAGTTCAACCCTTAGCATTTGCCTTGAAAATGGATGAATACGATACCGTGAAAGAGTGCAGTGCAATTTCCCTCGGAAAAATAGGAGATCAAAGGGCAGTAGAACCCCTCATCATGGCTTTGGACGAAAACAATTCAGTAAAAAGTTGTGCAGCTCTTGCTCTTGGAGAAATTGGAAATCAGACAGCTGTTGACCCTCTGATCCAGACATTATCCAGTGAAGATCCCGAAGTAAGGCGAAATGCAGCTTTGGCTCTGGGAGCAATAGGAGATAAAAAAGCAGTGGAATCTTTAACTGTGGCACTACAGGATGAAAACGAAACTGTTAAAAGCGCTTCAGTATGGGCTCTTGGAAATATAGGTGATGCTACATCTGTAGACGTGATAAATAGCGCTGCTGCTGATGGAAATGAAACATTCAGGTGCACTGCCTTAGAAGCTCTGGGAAAAATAAACGATCCAAAATCAATTGGAACTTTTGAAAAAGCTCTTAAGGATAATAACTCCCGAATTCGGATCTCTGCTGTTACTGCTTTAGAAAAGACAAAAGACGAAAAAGCAACTGAAATTCTTGTCAGAGCTTTAGGAGACAATAACAAAGAAGTAAGAAGCTTTGCCTCAAAAGCCCTTATTGATAGAAAAGAAGAAGCTGTAGAACCTCTTATAAAAGGTCTTAGCAATAAAAACAAAAATGTCAGAGAAAACTCTGTGCTCCTGCTAATCGAAATTGGAGATGAGAGAGCAGTAAAACCTCTCATCAAGTACATAGAAACAAATAACAAAATTAAACCTGCGACTCAAGAAAATAAAACTTAAACCAGACGGATAAGATCTTCCAGTGCGGTCTTTGGGTCTTTGGCTTTCACGATTCCAGATGCTAAAAGCACACCCTGTGAACCAAGGTCAAGGGCTGCCTTGAGATCTTCACCTTTTGAGATTCCAGCACCGCAGAGCACTTTAACTCCAGAATTGATTTTTGCAACTGCCTCAACCGAGCCGCTAACAACCTCAGGATTAGCTTTTGAAACAGGGATTCCACTTCCTATAAGTTCGGGAGGTTCGATTGCAACATAATCTGGACCAAGGGCTGCGGCTGCTGCGGTTGTTGGGATATTGTTAGTACAGATAACTGTCCTAAGCCCGAATTCTTTTGCAGCTTTTAGAGACGCTTCGATCTCTGCAAGGGTTAGTCGCCTTTCAGAGTGATTGATAAGAGTTCCTACAGCGCCTGCATCTTTTACGGACTTTCCGAAAACATGGCCTGTAAAACTTCCTGCTCCGATCCCATCCAAATGTTGGGAAAATACAGGAAGCTCAACTTCCGAAGCTACCCTATAAATATCCGGAAGCTGTGGAGCTACTGCTATTTCGATACCTGATTCTTCGGACACGGCTTTACAGGCCTTTGCAATTTCCACTGCTCCCTGACCTGTACCCTGCAAATAAGTCTTATAGTTCAATAGAATAAATGGTAAACCCAAAAAAATCCCCTCTTGAAAAGTGAAAAGAAATAGAAAGCGCAGATTTCAACGCTTTCTCTGATAGGTTTCTGCCGAAAGCCCTGTATGGTTTTACCCGTTAGCAATAGGTTTTCGGCAACCTTTTTTCGGGAAATTTTTAAACTTGTTTAGAAGTCGGTCATGACCCTAAACTGGTCAATTTCCGGCTTGTTAAGGCTGTTGATAAACTGCTCGGCAACTTCTCTGACGTCTTTTGCGTTGGTAATTGCACGTCCTACTACAAGAATGTCAGCACCCTGACTGAGAGCCACAGGCACTTTGTCAAGACGGACACCACCTGCAACAGCAACCAGAGTCTTTGGAGCAATCTTTTTGATCTCGCCAATATTGCCCCATGCGTGCTCAGTGGCCTCAATATCAATTCCACGGTGGAGTTCAATGACATCAGGCATGACTTTAAGCTGTTTTAAGACAGAAATTGGATCGCGCTGATTAAGTGTGTCCATGACTGCATAGATACCTGTCTTATGGGCTTCTTCGATAAGCTTGTCAATAGTACTTATCGGGGCAAGTGCAGATACCACAATAGCGTCTCCTGCAGCGTCGGCAACCATTCTTGCTTCAAGGTTTCCTGTGTCCAAAGTCTTCAGGTCAGCTACTATAAAAGCATCGGGCCTAATCTCTCTGATCTTCGAAATCACGTCCATACCATAGCGTTTGATAAGAGGTGTACCTGCTTCGATAATAACGTGATCGCTGTTAGGAATCTGGGAAATAGCAGATTGTACGAATTCAATGTTAGGATTGTCAAAAGCAACCTGCAGATATGGTGGATCCCAGAGTCTTGTGACTTTGAATCCCATGATAGCATGAGTTGACTTGTTGCTTTCCTCAAGAACTGTGTTGATGTCCGGGAAGCCCTCAAGAGCACGCTTGATTGCAAGTTTCGTGGCTCCGTAGTTGTATCTGTAAATTTTGTTGTAGTCCTGAGCATCAGGATGGATAAAGACACTGGCTACGATGACAAGATCTTCAACCTGATCCTTTGAGATTACGCCTTCTTCAACTGAGTCTGCTACTGCCTTTGCAACAGCTGACTGAGCGGGTCCAAAAATTTTTCCTGCCTGCTCCATATTTTTTACTGTAACCTTTGGGATAATAAGAGTTGAAGGTTTAGGCGGCAAGTTTGGCCTAATAACGGATAGGAGCGGAGTATGTCCAACTGAAAGTTGGGTCAGACCGTTTGCAAAAGCCTGCCCTACAGGACCTCCTTTGTCTCCAATCATCAAATCAACATGGGCAAGTTCTGCGCCTTGCCCCATTAAAGCTTCTCCTATTTGAAACATATTTGACCTCGTAAATGTGATAAATGATATAATCCTGAATATTGATAACGGTGTGGATTGCCGTATACTTGGAATTAATTTACCATCAGCTAAGGATACGAATAACCCTTTTGCCTGCTAAATGCGGGCTTTATATATAAAATAATCTCGTATCATCAGCAGGTTTTTTTCCAGCCTCAATAGAGTCTGAGAATTTCGATTTCTGGATTTGATTTAGGAATTCAAGGACATCAAAGCTCCTATTAAAGGAGAATTTTGGGGCACATATCATTTAGTGTGCAGATTTCACACTTGGGAGAAATAGGCCGGCAGATATTTTGCCCTAGTTTTACAAGCAAGAGATTAATGTGTCTCCAGTATCTCTGTGGAAGTATCTTTTTTAACTCAATTTCAGTTTCTTCAGGAATCTTTGTTTCTACCAAACCGAGTCTGTTAGAAATTCTGTGAACGTGAGTATCCACTGCAAGGGCATCCTTAAGGAAAGCATGAGCAAGCACGCAGTTGGCAGTTTTCCGACCGACTCCGGGTAATTCGAGAAGAGCTTCCATATCATCAGGAACCCTACCATCATATTTCTCCAGAAGAATTCTGGAAATTTCCTTTATTCTTCCTGCTTTGACTCTGTAAAAGCCTACATCTTTGATAAGAGTTTCAATCTCGCTAACCTCAGCTCTCACCATTTCTTCAGGCGTTGAAAATCTCTCAAAAAGCTTCCTTGCTGCAGGATAAGTTACATCATCCCGGGTTCTATGGGACATTACAGTGGAAATCAAGACAAAAAAAGGATCGCTGAAACCATCGATATAGCTTTCAGGATAAAGTTCAGAAAGCCTCCGCATAAGTTCGTCTACGTCCATACTCCGGAATTAGCATTATTTAATATAAAACTGAAGCCCTAGAAGTTAAGAGATAAAAATATTAAAAAATTCATAAATAAAGCAAAAATTTTACAGAAAGAGTCCTTAACTTTATAGATAACACTGAAAAAACCGTAAAGGACAAAGAAGTTTTAAAAGAAGCCAAGGTCCGGATTCGAACCGGAATGGAATCGCTCTGCAGGCGATTGCGTAGCCGCTCCGCCACCTTGGCATTACACAGATTCTTCGAACCACTCTAGAAAATAGTTTAGAGAATGATATACAGTAGAAGCCAAGATCCGGATTCGAACCGGAATGGAATCGCTCTGCAGGCGATTGCGTAGCCGCTCCGCCATCTTGGCATTCTTGATCACGTATTGCTCGTGTAGCTTCAATTAAAGTAATTTCTAATATATAAATATTTAGTTTGAGGCAATAATTTTGTAAATTCTTAAGGAAGAAAAGTCCAAAAAATAAAAGGAGTTTTTCCTATAAAAGGATAACCACATTAGAAAAGAACCCGGAGAGGAAGTAATCCTGATAAAGCAAATAGCCATGCCATAGCTATGGCCATAATCAAGATCACAAGTAAAGTTGGTAGGAGTATAGCTATTGCAGATCTTGCCATGCTTATATTATGTACGTACATGCCGCCAACAATATAGAGATATATCCCGTAAATTTTGGCAATCCAGCCAATGATAGGAATCCAAAAAAATACAAACACGCCAGTAGCATAAGATATGAATCTTACAGTACCTTCGTAACTTCCCGTTCCTCCAAGCACTTTATAGATAACATAAAGAATCGCAGCTTCGATAAAGAGAGAAATGATACCCGCAATAGGTGTGATAATCACAGTCATAAGTATCGCAAAAAAGCCAAATCCTCTCATACCACCGTACATGCTATTATACATACCATCATACATTCCACCGTACATGCCGCCCATATACATTCCACGGCCAAGAAGTGCAGTTAAAAGTGCGGTTAAAAGTGCATATATAATGAAGCTGATTGCTGCAAAGGTAAGTGGATCAGAGTAACCTCCCGTCTTTGGCATTTCCCTGTAAAAATCAGACGGCCTTTGCAGAACCTCTTTCCAGGTTTCGATGTAACTCATAAACTACCCCCAATAATTATACACTTATTTTTTATGTGAATATTATATTAAAAATTTACCCTGTATTTGGAATTAAAAGGGTAACTTGACCTATAGAAGAAAAGTGAAATGCTGAAACTTATAAACTCTGCGCATTTTAGATATAAGATAATAATTAAGATTAGCCAATTATAATAGAAAGTCAAGTTTCTATTTTAAAATTAGGAAGAGGAAAAGAGAATCTGAAAAATATCAGTTAAGTCCAGTAAAATAAGAACGAATTTCTCATAAGCCCGCAAACGACAGAAGAAAAGTATAGAAAACTCCGCTGAGCACTGAACTCGCTAAGCCTATATAAAATACAAAAGATTATAGATTAAAATCTCAAGAAAGTAAAAAAGAAAAAAAGATATATCACGCACCAGAGGTGTCATCATTCATTCCACATTGAGGATTGGTTATTGCTTCTTCGCACTGGCACATGCTCAGTGCTTCAAATATACCATCGCCTACATTTATCCCTTTTAAAGCACATTTTTCCATTAAGCGGAAGTAAAGGTCTTTATTTTCTTTCTTAATAAATTCGCATATCTCAGAAACAATTTCTTGTGTTACAAATTCTTCTTTTTCGTTTACCCAATTATTAATTGATCCGATTAAATGTTGACGTGTAGAATTATCATCCCGGTTTTGATCTATTACACTCGTAAAAACACATTCATCTCTAGTCAGAAGCCACTTGCCAAGTCTATACCTGAACCTACTCTCACTATCTGGACTTATTTTATTTTCATCACTCATAATACATTCCCCACAATAATTAAAGGCTTCATGATATTTAACAATTTTAGACAATTTTTATAATATTAAGAAATTCTCAAAATTTAATGTCGATTCCACTGGCAATTGACGATCATCATTCAAAAGTATAAAAAATAGTAGAAAAGTATATGGAAGAAGCGGTGAAACTATACAACCAGTTATGGGAAATATTTTGAAGAATTTGGGAACAAAAATGGAAATTGCTTCAACAATCGGACAGGTTGGTATATTAATGAAGATGATGAAGAATGCGTAGAAGCACTCAAATGTTACTTCACTGCATTTTCAATATTCGAGGATCTTAACTCTCCATATATGCAATTAGTGTTAAAAGATATGAATAGATTGAAAGAAAAAAAATGGGAAAAGAACAATTTAACGAAGTATACCAAGAACTTGAAAACAGTAATAAATGATCTTAAATTTTTTCCAAGTTTATGATTAATATTATTTTGTAATTTAGACTTCTTCGCTCGCTCAAGAAAATTGAAACTTAACCTTCTATTGAACTTTTTTGGATCAAAAGTACTCTATTTGGAGCAACAGAATCTCTATTATTACACAGTTTAAATTATATAATATACATTCCATAACATTGGGAAAACGGGACATAAAAACCAAGTTCAATAACGTTATATAAAAATGGGCAATTAGACAACGTAACATGAACTTTAACATTTTCAGGGAGCAGTTAGGAGTAGTAAAATTTTTATAAACTATAAATATAAATTGTGAAAACTATAATTTCTTTTGCATAGGGGGGTTTATTTGTGAAGGGAGATGAAAAGATAATCGAGAGCTTAAACACTCGTTTGGCCGAGGAACTGACTGCTGTCAACCAGTACTTTGTCCATGCTGAGATGTGCGAAAACTGGAACTACAAACTACTGGGCGAGGCAATCGAGCAGCGGGCCATCGTCGAGATGAAACACGCTGAAAAGCTAATCGAACGCATCCTCTTTCTCGAAGGAAAACCCATCGTCAGCAAACTCAATGAAATGAGCATTGGCTCCCATGTACCGGAAATGCATGAGCGCGATCTTGAGGCTGAATTAGGGGCTGTCAAAGGTTACAATGAAAGCATTCGCCTGGCGATGGAATTAGGAGATAACAACACTAAAATTCTTCTCGAATCTATCCTGAAGGAAGAAGAAGAACATGTAGATTGGTTAGAGGCCCAACTAGACCAGATTGAACAGATAGGTATCCAAATCTATCTGGCACAGCAGATCTACGAATAAGGGTAATTTCTACTGTGCCTCCTTACTCTTAAGATATGCCTGGGACACCCCTGAAAAAGTACTGAAAGGGTAGAAGATTCCAATGCCCCAGGCATATATATCTGAAGTGGTTCTTGAATTTATAACGCAGAGCGCAAGTAGTAATTCTCTGGATAAACATCAACTCATTACTGATGGACTATCTAAAGATGTATGGGAATAAAAAATCCCTGAAATAAGGACAGGCGGAAAAAGACAAATCAATCACTATTGCGTAAATCAAAGATTATTAAGTAGATCAAAGTGACCTATTGTTAGCGTTAATTCAAAAACAGCGAAATATTTACTTAACTGCGAGTTTTACGGGAAATAGAATACCATAAACCGTATAGAACACTTACAATAAAAAAGATACCTGCAAGGATTAAAAATCCACGAAAGCCAAAAAGGGCATAGGATCTTTCAAAAATAATATAAAATATTCCAGAGAGAATGATAAGACCTAACCAGTATGAACAATACTTATTATCCATAAATAGTAAGTAGGAGAACATTAATAAATAATTTATTGTGTATAGAGTGAAGAATATTATAAAGAGCCTCTAAGATTAGACCGTTGCAGATTGAAAAGAATGAAAAACCATATTTCAAGTCTTAAATTTCATAAGTAGTGAGAAAAAATAACTCCACTAGGAGTGACGAAACCAAAGAAACAGAAATAAATTGTGAGTTAAGTACAAAAAAACCGGTTTCAAAAACAATAGTAAATAATCAGAAAAACAGCATCAGAAAAAGTTATTTAGATAATAATGTAGAGTGAATCTGGCAGCGATCCAGAGTTCCCGAAGGCTCGCACACTTCAGTACAGTAAGGAACGTGGGCAGGCTTATCTACTGTGTTCGGGATGGGTACAGGAGTTACACTACCGCTATGGCCGCCAAACTCAAACTATGAGTGGGATTGCGTGTTGGATGTGTGTTTATGGAATGGTAAACGAAGTCATGTATAGATTGTGCTGCATTACTGGATTTCGCCTGGACTTGATTAGGAAAGGAACGGATGGTTAGTGAACGCGGACTGAACACCTCGTTGCCTTGGTGCTTACATCCCGTTTCTATCAAACCGGTCTTTTACCGGAATCCTTAATGAGGTCTCTTTTTAGGTGAGAGTTCGAGCTTAGATGCATTCAGCTCTTATTCTGTGGCGCGTAGCTGCCCGGCGATGCCTTGTCAGACAACCGGTACACCAGTGGCGCCGCTGCTTGGTTCCTCTCGTACTAAAAGCAGCTTACCTTCAGACCTCGTGCACCTCTAGTAGATAGTAACCGACCTGTCTCACGACGGTCTAAACCCAGCTCACGATCTCCTTTAATAGGCGAACAACCTCACCCTTGGCCGCTGCTGCACGGCCAGGATGGAAAGAACCGACATCGAGGTAGCAAGCTGCCGGGTCGATATGTACTCTTGCCGGCAACGACTCAATTATCCCCGGGGTAACTTTTCTGTCATTTTTGGCCCCCACCAAGGAGGCTCAAAAGTTCGCTAGAACCGACTTTCGTCTCGTCATCCACTGCTGTGCTGAATGACGTCAGGCTGACTTATGCTCTTGCACTCTTCAGTGAGTTTCCGACCCACTTGAGTCAACCATTGCGCGCCCTTGATATCTTTTCAAGGGCGTCCCGCCCCAGGCAAACTGCCCACCTATCGGGGTCCTCTTCTCAGAGTTAGGGTCGTAGTCCCAGAAGGGTAGTGTCCCAAGGACGACTCCACGGATGCTGGCGCACCCGCTTCGATGTCTCCTACCTACTCTGTACATCCAGAACCACAACCCAACGACAGGCTGCAGTAAAGCTCCACGGGGTCTTCACTTCCCCCTAGAGGTCTCTAGACTGTGCACTAGAATGTAAGCTTCACCGGATTCCAGTTAGGGACAGTAGGGCTCTCATTGATCCATTCATGCAAGTCGCCAATTAAGCGACAAGGTACTACGCTACCTTAAGAGGGTCATAGTTACCCCCGCTGTTTACAGGCCCTTCTTCCCGTTGAGCCGGGGTTTCAGGTACCTGCACTGAGCAGGATTCAGAGATTGTACTAGCCTTTACAGGTTTGCAATCTCCTATGTTGGTATTAGACAGTTAGAGCCCCCTGGTCACTGCGACCTGCTGTCTTCACAGCAGGCACTCCTTCTCCCGAAGTTACGGAGCTAATTTGCCGAATTCCCTTAACTGAAGTACTCCGACACGCCTTAGCCTTTTCAGCTAGGGGCACCTGTGTCAGTTCTCGGTACGGACATTTAGCGGCCTTTTCACGGGTCCCTGGGTGCAGCCGACTTTAGCCATTACAGATTCGCCCGATTCTCGCCATTACGGCTCTCCACGGGATTCGCTGCTTAGACGGCGCGACGACGCCGCTCGGCCTGCCCTGAGACGTCAGACTGATTGCTAAATGGTACAGGAATATTAACCTGTTTCCCTTTTGGCGTACTCGAGTTACGGTACGTCTTAGGACCGACTAACCCTCGGCTGACGAACATTGCCGAGGAAACCTGGCCCCTTCGGCGGCAGGGATTCTCACCCTGCTTTGCTGCTACTATTACCAGGATTTTCGTTTGTGAACGGTCCACAGGACTTTACAGCCCTGCTTCAGTCCGAACACAACGCCTTCCTACGAGATTACCTTACGGTACTCCGTGGTATCGGTAGTCGACTTGAGCCCCGTCAATTTTCGGGGCCCCAAACCTCGACTGGTGAGCTGTTACGCACTCTTTGAAGGGTAGCTGCTTCTAAGCTAACCTTCCAGCTGTCTGGGGCTTGGGACGCCCTTTAGTATTAACACTTAGTCGACACTTGGGGACCTTAACCACGGGCTGGGTTGTCTCCCTTACGGACTACAAGCTTACCCCAGCAGTCCGGACTCCGACTTTCTACGATGACAGTGGGTTTGGAGTTTGACAGGCGGGCGAGGGGTTTCCCCCCCGGAACCGCTAATCAGTGCTCTACTCCACCGACGATCTCCAGTCAGGTCATGCTGCGACATGTTTCGGAAGGAACCAGCGGATGCCGGGTTAGATTAGCATTTCACTACGAGACGCAGGTCACACGAATGATTTGCAGATCAATACCGCTTGCGGTCCTCCACGTAGCTTTCGCCACGCTTCAACCTGCCCACGCCTAGATCACCCGGCTTCGGGTCTTACCCCAGTGACTCCACGCACTTGTATACGTCGTGCCTCGCCCGAAGGCTGCGCACATGTTGCTTTCGCTTCGGCTGCCCAAATATAAGGTTAGCCATTGCCACTGAGATAAACTCCCTGGCCCGTTCTTCAAAACGTAAGATACGACATTGGCAGTGATATTCGTACAGCATTCTCGCGAATGTTTCCTTCATATCAGAGTTCCTTTCATGCCATATCGTTCCATCACTATCAGGTTTCAGGCACTTTGCACCTCCCTTCTCGGGGTACTTTTCAGCGTTCGGTCACCCTACTATTTCGCTATCGGTCTCAAGTAGTATTTAGTTTTGGAGGTTGGTGCCCCCCAGATTCCCGCACGATATCCGACGCACGGTACTCAGGGACATGTTCCGGTCTTTTGGTTTACACATACGTGACTGTCACACTCTGCGGTCTGCCGTTTCAGGCAAGTTCTGTTTAGCCTCGAGACGTTTGAACAGCCCTACAACACCACATTTCCCTGTGAAGGGATTCGGTTTGAACTGTGCCGTTTTCACTCGCCGTTACTTACGGCATCTCGTTTGATTTCTTTTCCTGCTCCTACTGAGATGTTTCAATTCGGAGCGTTCCCGATCATTACTGATCACTATGGAGAGGTCCCATTCGGAGATCCCGGGTTCATTGGCTCCTTGCACCTACCCCGGGCTTATCGCAGCTTGGCACGTCCTTCATCAGCTCTTGAGCCGAGCCATCCACCTGATAGCATAATTCCTGTATATCCTAACCAGGTCCAGTAAGCGTCCAGTATACAGCACCTATACATGACTTCATGTACCTGCATGTCAACACAGGCAATCCG
>DASXVB010000297.1:0-16005 GCA_036504475.1 Methanosarcina sp. | reverse complement strand
ATCAGAACCAGGAGACCTGTAAGGGTGGCAAGCAAAATTGTAGTTTTAAGCATGTTCTTCATGAATTCTCACGCGACGTCCTCCCAGGCTAATGTCTGGGTTTTCGGTCTTTGATTCTTGTTTCTGAACTTATTTTTATAAATTAAGCAGATTAGAATCAATCGTATATCCTGAATACAGATATATATTTTTTCTCCTGCATAACGCAGGTTGATACAATCGTGTTATTTCAATTTTCTTATTTATTTGAAATCAATTTAAAATTCTACTAAACGGATATTTTATTCTCAAATTGGGAAATCTCATTCAAGAAATTATATTTTTTTTCTCTGGAATCTCCCCCTATAAAGCTCACATCAATAATTAATATTTCTTTTTTGGTATATTTACATTTGCACGTTTTAAGTATGAATTTAGTTTGATTTCAAACTATTATTGCAACTTCAAGTATATGTATTTATTGAAGAACTGGTTCCAAAACTCAAAATTACTTCTTCGAATCCCATATTCCAAGTAATCAATTATTTTTTGGCCATGAAAATAGTTTTGAAACTTTACTAATTTGAGGATAAGATTAGTTTTGGGATGGGCTCATTCAGTAAACAAAGAAAAAAGGATAAAAATATAGTTACGTTAATCCGTTGTCAAAATAATCAGTGTCAATCTTTTTAACATCATAAAATTTTACTTTTGAAACTCCCACATCATACTCAATCATTAGCCTTGCAAGCGTTTCCCCATCAATCAACACAATATTCCCTGTGAAATCGGCATATTCAATAGCTTCTCTTGAAAAAGTAGAGGTTGTTATAAAAATTCCTTTCTTTGCTTTCTTTCCTATCAGAGCGCCTGCAAATTTCTGGATTTCGGGTCTTGGGACTGTGCCTTCCCAGCGTTTCGCCTGAATATAAATTACATCAAGTCCAAGCCTATCTTCCTTTATGATTCCATCGATCCCGCCATCGTGACTTCTACCGACCGCTTTTCCTGCATCTGCTCTTGAGCCTCCATATCCCATTTTTGTCAGGACATCGATTACTATAGATTCAAAGAAAGATGGAGAACATTTTTTCACTGCCGAGAGAATTTCTGAGACAAGCTCATTGTGAAGTTGCTGGTAGGAGAGTTCAAGAGATTCTCTTGGGTCTAGCTCAGTTTCGTTTTGGTCTTTGCCTAGTTCAACAGTTTCTACTTGTCTTCCTCGGCGAAACTCGTTAAATTCTTTGTATCGAGTTAAAAAATTGACATCAATGGAAGAAGGTTTTTCTCTAAGAATATCCAACCCTCTCTGGGTAATGGAAAAATATCCTTTTCTTCCCGAATCAAGCAAACCAGCTTTTTTCAGGTAAGTACATGCCCATCCGATTCGGTTATTAAAAACAGCTTGCTGGCCACTTGGCAAGAGTTCTCTCTTATCTTCTTCGCTTAATCTTAATTCTTCTGCAAGATGCTCAATAGCATTGCGAATTTTATGCTCTTCACCGTCTCCTGCATATTTAAGCAAAGGAAGCATTAAGGATTGGTAATCTGGAACTGCCATTAGATCACTCAAAAAAATATGTTAGTCCTGCTTAGGACTTTGAGTCTGTATCTTTTTATAGTTTATCATTTTTGTATCTATTCCTGAACTTTATACTCCAACCTCACAAGCCCATTTTCATACCTCTGAATTCTTCCACTCCTGAGCCTGACCTCTTTCCCTATGTGGTCAAACAAAGGAATTCCACCCCCAAGGATAATTGAAACCACAAAAACAATCAGATCTTGCACAAGATTTTCTTTAAGAAACACTTTAATAAGCTGTGAACCACCTACAAGCCAGAGATTCTTATCCGTATTTTCTTTCAGTCGGTGAACGAATTCCGCAATATCCCCGGATACAAATTCTACGTTTTTTTCGTGGTGCAGGGGCTCTTTTTGTCGGGTAAATACGTATGCCTTTTTCTCCCCGTATGGCCATTCTCCTAATCCAAGTACCTGTTCATAGGTCTTCCTCCCCATAAGAACTGTGCCGATTGATGCGTAAAATTTGGAATAGCCGTAGTCGGTTTCGAGACTGTTTTCGTACTCGGTTAATCAGTCTATGCTGCTGTTTTATCTAGCTATAAAGCTGTCAAAGCTGCAGGCGATGTAGAGTTTTATTCTTGGCACAACTCTCTCCTCTCAAATGAAGTAGTAGCTCAATAGTAAGTGGTATAGAATCTCTTAACATGATATCTAATCTTCTTCTCTTAAAATTTAAATAGCTGTAACAATTTGTATACTATAGAGATAAGTATTCTTTTTCCTCTCTAGTTTTTGGTGAAGTTGGATTAGATTAAGATGGATACAGTCCTGCAATCTAAAAAACTCATAAAATATGAATCTGGTAAAGAATACCTAGCTACCATTCAGTATATACCTTCTTCTAATACTCATATTATTACTCATAAAGGCGACTTTAAAAAAGGTTTTTTTCTCAAAGATCTTGCTCGTGAAATTATCGGAATATTTGGTGAATCTTTTCTTTCTGTTGTTGGAGAAATACCTCTCTTTATATTGATAATGATTTGGATTCTGTTGCTTTTAGTTTTAATACTAATATCCCTAATTCTTGAATGGAATACTTCTTTACTTGTTCTACTCTTCTTCCTTGGAATACTAGCAAAGGACTTGAAGTCTCAATTTTCTTATATAGCTGAATATTATAGAAACACGAAATGCGATAATTGTGGAAAAGAGTTTATCTGTCGTGAAACCGAAAAATCTGATATTAGGGAAATGAGTACTCAGGAAGATTTCAGGATACAAGCAACCCGCTACTGGGGCTGCAGGTCATGTGGATATATAAATATTCGGAAGAGTTATGACGAGTTTACCACGAAAAAAGGGAAACCTATGAAACCATCTTCCCTGGCAAAAATTGCCTGCAAAAGGTGCGGTAAGCCCGGTGCATATATTGAATACAAAAAACCGGATGTGACAATATCGGAAAATGCAGGTCTCGAAGAGACTATGAGAAGAAATTATTATAAATGTAAATACTGTGGATTTGAAGATATTAAAGCAGTTGAATCTAGGAATTACATTTATGATGATACTCCTGGCCCTTCTATTTTTGTTTATAATATTGATTATGAAGATTTTTCCGATTGAATATTTCTGACATTTTTATCGAAAGTAGATAATCTTTGATTGTTAAATCATCATATATTTAATCTAGTTGTAAAAAGGCCATAGTTACAGACTGCGTCACTTTTTCCATTTCAATATTCTTGAACAGCGTTTTTTCTGTACTCACTGCCCTTACTATTCTGAGGGAGGAAAAAATTGAGGTGTATGATGAATTGGAGCTGGCCGAAGTATTTTAGATCCAGGTCGTATCCTCCAGGAAAATTCGATCTCGCCGTTACTAATCTTGGGTTCCTAGTCGTGATTCTCTTTCCGCTTCCCTGGCTTTTGAAAGAGCCATTTCTATTGGATGTTTATTTAATTTCTATTTCGATTTTCTTGCTAATAATATAGAGGTATGAGTGCTGCTGCTGTATCTATTTTGGATGTCCTTTTAACAGGGTTCTGGCTGAGGTGAGAAAGAATCTTCAGTGAAAAGAGAGATTTATCTTTCAATAATAATGGACTTTCGCCAGGTTTCTCCGGATAGCGCGTCTGTACTTTACTGCGGGGTAACCGAAAATAACCACTAATCCTGGCTGATTTCGAGGACTAATCCCATACTTCTCTTTCACTTCCTTGCCCCCATTTTTCAGCATCACGCCAATAGTCCCTATCATACAGCTTCCGAGATCCAGAGTTTCAGCGGCAATCATCGCATAGGTGGCTGTGATAAAGGGATCTGCTGGATCAGCATAAGGAGAGACATGGAAATACATGGCAAGTGGAGCTCCGTAGAGCAGGTAATCAGTATCTTCTTTTCTCATTTCTTCAAAGATTTCAATCGCCGGATACAAGAATTTGTCAAGGGCTTCATACTCTTCCCTCTTTATGAAAGGTCGCATCAGGAGAAGTGCGGGTTTTGAAAATATCCATTTCTGACTTTTCATAAACTCTAACATGTTATCGGAAAATTCCCTTACTTTCTCTTTTCCGTTTATAACCAGCACCTCAACATCTGAAGGTGGAATTCCCATGGGTGCCGTGCTTGCTGCTGCCAGGATTCTGTCTATTTTTTCCTGTTCAACTTCCCTGTCCTCGAATTCCCGGATGCTGCGCCTGGCAAGCATGAGAGCCATAAGTTCTTCATACCCTGCTCGGGTTTCTTCCGCCGGGATATCCATAAAAGAAGTCTGGGATATGTCTCTTCCTTCGACCGCGATTGCTCCTGTGGGACAAACTGCAACACAATGCCCGCAACCGATGCAGCCGAAATAGCGGGTTTGGTCAACCTTTACTTTATCGTTTTCAAGGTAGAGAGGGGCTCCTTTGCAGACTTTAACACAGAGGCCGCAGGCCTTACACTTCCCATAATCGATCCTGACAGTTGCGGTTTCAGAGTACCTGGATGTGGGGATGGCCATATGTTTTGTTCTGAATAACAGTTATAAAAATCTTTTGTTGAATACAGGTTGACTATAACTGATAAAGATTTTCTTTCTGTCGGGTTACACGTCTCTTTTTAATGGTTTGGGACAGATGTGATCTCATATCATGTATGTATTTTTCTAAGTTGAACAACTTTATTTATACGAAAGTTATTTATATTATGTTACGGTGGTGTAATTCCGTAGTTCTTGTATTTAAAAAGGACTACAAAGCCATTAAAGGAGATTCAGAAGATGAAAGAAGCAACCCAGGAGATTTCTCTCAAACCCGTTTTGCATGGGTTTTTGTTAAACAGCGGCAAATCTATTACTCTCGCAGAAATACTCCCGCAGAAATGGAAATTATGGAAAGTCTTGGGGTTGTCCGGGCAACAAAAATCTGAACTTCCCAAATAACTCGCAAAAGGACATGCGCCTGGACAGGTCAAAGGACTTCTCAGAATCAATCTGTAATAATATTTCAAAAAGTATCGATCTGCTAACTAAATTCCAAAAGTTACATAAAAACCTCCTAAAATCTAGTAGAGTAATCTGTTAAAATCAAATTAAATAACTCCCAAAAATCCAACAAAACCTCCAACGCTTAACATAAAACTGTAAAAACCGGAGAAGTTATTAATTAATATTGATTCATTCCATAAGTTATTTCGCTCAAAGTAGCTGTGGAAGCCGTATCAATATTATCAGGAAAACAGATTGAATAATTTACTGAGAATATCCGATTGGCCTGTTATCTTTGCGTCCTCTTTTTTTTCTAATTACTCACAGTCTATTTTTAGAAATGTGGCTTGGCTATAAGAATCATCGAGTAAACTTGAAATTTATATGAGTTGCATATATTTCGCCTGTAAAAACCTTCTTTGTTATTTTTTCCCTCAATTACTCTTAGCTTTCGCTGGGGTTTCTATCCCAATGATTAACCATAAATTTATAAAGTAAAGTTTTTATATTTCTTTTAAAGAAAAGAGTGAATGCTATGAAAGCCGCTTGCATACAGATGAATATTTCACTTTGCTCAAAGAAGGAAAACCTTGAGCGCGCCTTGTATCTCGCAGAAGAAGCGGTTTCGAAAGAAGCTGAACTGCTCGCATTTCCGGAAGTCTTTTCAACCGGTTTTTGTTATGATCGCATAGATGAGGTGGCTGAAACTGCTTCTGGCCCCACCCTCGAAGCTTTATGTGATTTTTCAAAGGAACACGGGTGTATCCTTGCAGGCTCAATGATAGAGCAGAGAGAAGGCTCAGAAATCAGTAATGAAAAGAACATTCCTCCTCAGTTCAACCTGGGGTTTTGCATTGAGTCCGGAAAGCTAGTTGGCATCCATCGAAAAACTCAGCTTTACGGTCTTGAAAAAGAATATTTTGCACTTGGAGACGATATACATCCTATTCAGCTGCAAAAATATGGGCTTTCCCTAGGGCTTATGGTCTGTAACGAACTCCGGTATCCAGAAGTTGCCCGAAAACTTGCCCTTGAAGGAGCAGATCTTCTAGTTTCAGCTTCTGACATGCCTGATTTTTATATATATCCCTGGCACATTATGGCCCTTTCTCGATCGATTGAAAACCAACTGCCACATATTGCCTGTAACAGAGCAGGGAATGATAAATTCTCAACTTATGCAGGCAAATCTTTTATTGCCGATGGATGGGGTCGAATTCTGGTAGAAGCCGGAACGAAAGAATGCGTTCTTATAAGGGAAATCGATCTTGAGGAAGCAAGAGAAATCAGGCAAGATGGTTCCATCCTTGAAGATCGCAGACCCGAGATTTATTAATTTAGGATTAAGTTAAGTATAAATTTAGAAAAAGAACCTATATTAATAAATGAATCGTAAATCAGGGTTAGAGAGTCAGCCCAAATAATAAAATCAACTGAATTAACAATTAATAAAGGAATCATCAATTAAAAAGTAATACAAAGGTGAACCCTGTAGGGGTTACCCTTTCAGTTCTTTGATTATCAGTTCGCGTGCAGTCTTTGCATCTGCTGTACCTTTTGTCTTTTTCATGACTTGCCCCACGAGGAAGTTCAAGGACTTCTCGGTGCCTCCAAGATAATCCTGTACTGCAGCTTCATTCTCGGTGATTGTTTCAGCAACCGCTTTAGTAACTAGGTCGTCTTCGGCTTTGAAAAGGCCCTTTTCTTCGATAATTTGAGACGGGGTTTTTTCTTCCTCACCATCCAGAATAGCTCTGATGACTTCAACTGCAGCCCTGTCACTGACTTTACCTTCTGCAAAGAGGTTAACCAGTTCTACCATATCGGAAACCCTAAAGGAATTCTTTATTTTCGGGTCTTTTGCATGGATGAAACCTATTCTCTCCCCGTCATATGAAGAGATTGCAAGGTCACGATAATTTAATTCTCCAAGGAAAACATCAGCCGTCCAGGTAGCTGCAATCTTCGGGTCCACTTCTTTTGCACAGACGCCTTCAAAGAAGTCAGCAAGCATAATCTTTGACGTAAGAGATTTTGCATGCATATCCGTAATTCCATATTGCTCTATGAAACGGGCACGTTTGGCGTCTGGAAGTTCAGGCAGAGTCTCCTTAATTGCAGGAATCCAATCGGTAACGCGCATAGGCATAAGGTCGGGTTCGCGGAAGTAGCGATAATCTTCAGCTTCTTCTTTTGTCCTCATTGAGATCGTTACGCCCCTGCCTTCATCGAAGTGGCGAGTCTCCTGCGTGATTTTGCCACCACGGCGGATCACATTCTTCTGGCGCATAATCTCATAGAGAAGAGCCCTTTCAACTCCTTTATGCGAAGAAATGTTCTTGACCTCAACACGAGTACCCCAGTGGACTGAGACGTTTGCATCCACACGCATTGCTCCTTCAAGGTTACCATCAAAAACATCCAGATACTCAAGAATATTCCTGAACTTGTCAAGGAACCTTCTAGCTTCTTTGGGGCTGCGCATATCGGGTTCTGTAACAGTTTCAATCAGAGGCACGCCTGATCTGTTGTAATCAATAAGGACACCTTTCGATTTCCCTATGCTTCCTATGTGCACAAGTTTACCGGGATCTTCCTCCATGTGGGCTCTTGTAATCCCTACCATATGTTCTCCATCTTCTCCTTCAATTACGATTTTTCCTTTGCTTACGATTGGAAAATCATACTGCGTAATCTGGAAACCTTTGGGAAGATCAGGGTAGAAATAGTTCTTCCTGTGGAACTGCGTCTCTTCTGCAATTTCTCCTTCTAGGGCAAGTCCCACTTTAATTGCGGCTTCTACTGTTTTTTTGTTCAGCACCGGAAGTGTCCCCGGAAGGCCCAGGCAGATCGGGCAGGTGTGCGTATTGGGAGCTGAATTATGATAGTCTGTTGAGCAGCCGCAGAACATCTTGGTCTTAAGCTTGTTCAGCTGAATATGGATCTCAAGCCCTATTCTTACTCCGTCAGGATTTTCATAGACCATTTATGCCACCTCCGGAGGTCTCTTTGTGTGATAATCAGTATTTTGCTCAAAAGTGTATGCTGCACGCAGCACAGCAGGTTCATCAAATGGCTTGCCCATTATCTGAAGTCCTATTGGAAGGCCATCAGTGAAACCGCATGGTATCGAAATTGAGGGTACGCCTGCGAGATTGATCGGGCAGGTATTCACATCAGAGAGATAGAGGGTAAGTGGATCTTCGATCTTTTCTCCTATCTTAAAAGCAGGATTCGGCATAGTTGGAGCCATTAGCACATCAACTTTTGAGAGAGCCTTGTCAAAGTCCTGCTTCACAAGAGTTCTGACCTTCAGGGCTTTCAAATAATACTTGTCGTGGTATCCTGCCGAAAGAGCATAGGTTCCAAGGAGAATTCTTCTCTTCACTTCTTCTCCAAAACCTTCAGCTCTTGTCTTTGAAACCATAGCATGCCAGTTTTCACCGCTCGCTCTGTATCCGTAACGTGTTCCGTCAAATCTTGCAAGGTTTGAGGAGGCTTCACTCATTGCAATGATATAATAAGAAGCAAGGGCGTACTTTATGTGAGGCATAGAAACCTCTTCCCAGGACGCTCCGAGATCTTCACACTTGTGTATGGCATTCCACACTGCTTTCTCAACATCTGGATGGATGCCTTCTCCGAAAAACTCTTTCGGAACCCCAATTTTAAACCCTTTTACATCTTCAACAAGAGCTTTCCGGTATTCGGTTTTACTGTCAATTGAAGTCGAATCCTTGCGGTCATATCCGGCTATAACATCCATCAGCACTGCAATGTCTGTTACATTGTTTGCAAGAGGTCCGACCTGTTCAAGGGAATTTGCGTAAGCCACAACTCCGTATCTTGAAACGGCCCCGTACGTCGGTTTGAGTCCGACAACTCCACAGAAAGCCGCAGGACAACGTACAGAACCTCCTGTGTCAGAACCGAGGGCAAAAGGAGCTTCTCCTGCTGCAACGACTGCTGCACTGCCTCCAGAAGACCCACCCGGTACTCTTTCAAGGTCCCAGGGGTTTGCAGTCGGCCCAAAATAGCTGGTTTCCGTAGAAGAACCCATTGCAAACTCATCCATATTGGTTTTCCCAAGAATTACTGCGCCTGCAGCAAGGAGCTTCTCAATAACGTGGGCGTTAAAGGGAGGAACATAGCCCTCAAGAATCTTCGAACCGCAACTGTTTGGCAGCCCGACCACGGAAATATTATCCTTTATTGCAATTGGCACGCCTGCAAGAGGGCCATTATGTCCCTCAACATCAATTTTCTTTGCCTGCTCAAGGGCTTTTTCAGAAATCGTTATATAACCGTTAATTTTGCTCTTCCCTATAGCTTCGAGGTACTGAGCTGTTACTTCTTCGGCTGAGTTTTCTTCAATTTTCTCTTTTACCTGTGCAAAGCTCATCCATTTTGCCATAAAAAATCCCCCTCAACCAATTTTCGGAACCCTGAAAGTTCCATCCTGTTTGTGCTCGGTGTTTTCAAGGACAACTTCTTGCGGGAGGGACTCTTCCACTACATCCTCCCTGAATATGTTGTAGATCTCAGCCACATGATAAGTGGGAGATACCTCCTCGGTCGGCAATTCGTCAAGCTGTCCAAAGTATCCTAAAGCCGAGTTAAGTTTTTCCATATATTCGACGGTTTCCTGTTCGCTAATATCAATTCGAGCGAGCCAGCCGATGTGTTCTACATCTTCTTTTGTAATCATGAAAGTTCCTCAAAAATAGAATGATCCTGAATAGAATGCCGTTGGTTGCTGCATAATACAAATAGGTTAATGGGATAAATATATATTTATCTCCTCCTGCATCCTTTGCCGCCCAGAGTCCCGCAACCCTTTTTAATAATGCTTGAGCCGGATTATACTCTTTTCCAGGGAATCGAATTTTTGTTTGCATTCGGGACTGCAGAAATAATAACTCTTTTCCCTGTAATCCGAAAAATACTCAGTATTGCCAGATATATTTTCTTGTAGATAGGATCCAGTGGCATTGAAGGCTTCTGTATGTTACACGAAAATTTCAGGAAATCCCATCAAATGCGTCATTTTTAAACGGATTTGATATTACCCTATGGAGATTGATCTGTATATATTAATCAAGTTAATAATTACTATTAAAAGAGTGTAATTAATATAAATTATTTTATAATTACGTTATTTATAATTTATATTCCTTTATACTTCGTTGGATCTTTGTTGGATCGTGTGTGAACCAATTATAAAGCTAAATTTCCTTTGGAATCGGTCCAAAACAGGGTTGTAAAAAACAGGGAGGTAAACAGTAATAGTATCCTCTAAATTTCCTAAATATAGGAAGATACAGATTGAATTGAGAATTAATATTGTAACTTAAAGTAATTTAGCAAAAGTTATTATAGGTTTTGATGAATACCCTCTTTTAAACTTTTGACAATCCATTCCTGTGATCTTTTTATAAAGTTGGAAAAGTGCTGCCTTTTCAGATTATTCTGATATTCAAGTACTGCTTCTAACTATTAAACATTAGATTTATTCTAGCTTACTTTAGTTATGTTTGAATATTCAAATAAGTCCGTATTGCTTTCAAATAAGCTCGCGCAATAACTTATCCTACTCGCGTTTATGCACAGGTTCTTAGGAAGGAATTAAAAATGGCTCTGAAACCAAGAATTACAGAATCCCCTCATGTTCGTTTGATTGACCTTAAGTCAAAACCTTTCTTTATTGTAGCTTCTGTAGAGGTCGGAAATACAACAACCAAATGTATTCTTACAGCTACCAGTATGGAGACTGGAAGGACCCACATTATAAATAAGGTCGTACGGATGACCAGAGATGTCCGCCCTCCTAAACCTGGAGAAGTCGTATTCGGGAGGACACTTACCGGTGTGGAACTTACTCGTGAATCCGTTTCAGACCTGGTACGTGGAACCCTGACCGAATCAATGGAAAAAGCAAATCTGGACATAAAAACCGATCTGGACTTCGTGGTTCGTTCCACTGGCGTTGTTGCAGGTTTTGATTCTCCTGAAGAAGTGGGTGAATTTATCAAAGCTCTGGCAGATGGCTGCCTTATGGCAGGAGTTCCCCCAAAGAATATGACGCCCCCTATGTCTATTTCAAACATGCCCCAAAAATTCCAGAAATACAGTAAGCTTGAAAAGGTCATTTTTGATGGAGCTGTAGCCGGAGTATTACCTCCTATAGGTTCTTCTGGCGTTGAGATCGTTGCGAATGAAATGGAAGGGGAACTTGCAACTGCAGGGATTAAGGAGGCAGCCAAATTTACAGATGTTGATTTCAGAAATCCCTGTATTTCAATCGACTTTGGGACAACTCTTGATGGCAGGATTACAAATTCAGATCAACCGTACGCAAAAACAGTGGGTAATTTCTGCGGTTATGCGGGGGCC
Organism: Methanosarcina sp.; assembly: GCA_036504475.1. Taxonomy (GTDB): domain Archaea; phylum Halobacteriota; class Methanosarcinia; order Methanosarcinales; family Methanosarcinaceae; genus Methanosarcina. The sequence continues at coordinate 4,633 of DASXVB010000297.1, read as the reverse complement.
ATTCCTGACGCAATCATCCGGGGTTCGAAGATCGTAGATTCAAAGGTAGGAACTGCCCTTGAAGTTTTTGAAAAAGAAAAACCACCGTCTTTCCTTACTTTAAAGATGAAGGCTAAAGCTATTGAAGCGTATACAAAGCGCATTCATGAACTTATTATTATAGAACAAGTCCCAAGGGATAGAAAGAGATACGGAAGCGTGCCTGTAATACCTGATGCAGCTGAGCAGATAGGCGTAACACTTGTAGGTTGCGATGTAGGAGTAAATGGTTCCGATATGGGCAAGCTCAGTGCTATCGGTATGGAAATCTGTAAGACTCATGGACTTCAGGTTGTTTATGCTGTCATTGACGAGGTTATGGCAGGCGTGGTTTGCAGGTTGATAAAGGTTGCAAAAGAATCCAGGCTTGTTTTTGAGGATACAACTATAGGAATTACTGGAAGAGCAGGAATTACAGGGAACAAACCTAAATTGATTTTGAAATGCTTGGAAGAGCTGAATCTTGCTCCAAAAATCGACGAGAGAGTGGTCTTTGTAGATGATGGACTTGCCAGAGGTGCAGCCGTGATGGCTCGGTGTATGAATTCTCTGGGCTCGCCGCAAAACCCTCTAGGTGGCAGACACGGTGGGAAATGTATTCTCGCACAGAGGATAAAGTTACAGGAAAAATGAGATTGAAACACTGGGTTCCAGAATTTAGTACAAGGAGAAACTCAAAATTTAAAAGAGAAGATTTTTAAAATGCAAGATGAGGAATTAAGGAAGAAGAATTAACCTCCTGCTCCTCCACCACCGGCTTTTTCGAGGTTGAAGCCCTGCATTGTTTCTTTCTCTTTTTCGAATCTTTCTTCAAGTTCCTTGGCAGTGAGTTCCCTGTCTTCTTTCTTTTCTTTAGCTTTAATCTCAGTTAGTTCCAGAGTTTCTTCCCTGTACCAGAGCTCTGTACTTTCGAGCAGAGCCCACACCTTTCCCTGCTCATCTTTTTTGATATCGGTTACGCGGCTGACCGTGTCACTATTTACGTATTTGACCGTATTACCCGCTTTGATGGGTTTTTTATTTCGCCCTATTGCTGTAATTGTTTCAGCATCAGCCATTGCTCTCACCTCAAGGGCTTCCAGGACGCTGGAATCCTAGTCCTGTAAAATCCCCTCTTGTAATTTTTCTGTTTATAGGTTATCTAGGCTCTCTAATAAAGTTTGTGTGGATTAGGTTTTTAGGAGAGCTTGTAGGAGGTCTCCACAAAACTTTTTTCTATAAAGTTTTATCAAAAATTATGCGTAAACTTTTTGGATTGAGTTTTTAGGAAATCTCTGTGAAGCAAAACTTTTTCAGAGACCTCCAAAATTCAAAAAAGTATAAAATTAATCCATTTTATTTCCTTTTAACTCTTTAACCGTGATTAATTTCCATCCTGAGGTCTCCCATCAGGGCAACTCTTTCGGCATAAGCATTGTGTCTGTGAATGCTCTCCTCATTGGTTTGCTTGATGGTGATTACTGCATTATCAGGAAGGTTTGGAAACTCTTTTACTATATTGTCTGCCATGGTCCTTACGCAGTCTTCCACAAATTTCGGGTTATTATGCGCAGTTTCCACAACTACTTTTTCATCTGAACGTTTCAGTACCTCGTAGACGCTGGAACTCATAGAGTGATCAATAATGCTGATGATGCTTTCGAGGGAAACATCAAAATCATGTGCTACCTTAATTGATATAACTCCTCTTCCTCGCTGGTTATGGGTAGCCATGGGGACCCTTTCCAGAAATTTTATGATAGTGTCACTGTCAACTCCAAGATCCGAAAGTTCAGTTGCAGCTTTATCTCTCATAATCTCCTGAGCGCAGGGGCAAGCTGTCATTCCAACAACTTCAGCACCTATCAGTTTCTTTACATCAAAATAGTCATCATTGCCCTGTCCCCTTACAGCAGACGCTTCAGCAAAGATGTTCACTACTTCCTGGCATTTGATCCCGGTAGCGGGGGAAGCACGCCTTATCATATACTCGCTTTTCATCCGAACTTCTGCTTGGTTGGCGTACTCATGTCTGCCAAGCAAGTTATGTGCGATATCACTGCAAAGCTGCTCAATCTCGTATACAGGTGTACTGAGTATCTTTTCCAGTACCTCGTCTACAGCTTCAAAATTCCGCGAGAGGTTTGCTCCTTTTCTATCAGAGGGTAGGTCAACAAAAACGTCAAAAGTTGATATCAGCACGATAGGACGTTTGTCTTTTCGCTTGATTTCAATAAGTTTTTTCACATTTGTTACCCCTACACGGGTAAGGTTTATAGCTATGCTTGGTTTGCTGGCTTGGACGTCCGGGAGGTTGAAAGTGCAATGTTCCATGATTAACCAGATCCGTGAAAAGATGAATGTTCGATTTTGTGAAATAAGTCCTGATAAATAAGTAATTTTATTCCATTTGGAAAAATATAATGATCATAAGGAGTTATAGCATGTAAAGTTTGTGCTTTCTAGCTTCTTTTTCCAAAAGTACAACAAGACTTAAGTTTCAAAATTGTCCAAAATATATATTCTGAAACTTATTTTGGACTGCATTTTTAACAAGAGATAATTATTTAAATATTCCTCATTTTTCCAACAAGATGGAAAAATTTAGTTTATATATCCCTTGCAAATGAGGCTAATTTTTCATAAACCAATAACTACAGGCAACATCCTGAAGAAAGATTTTATATACTTTAAAACGTAATCAGTGTCTAGCAATACATTTGCGAGGTGACCTTTATGTCCAACACAAGAAATTTTGTTTTACGAGACGAAGAAGGCAATGAGCACGGAGTTTTCACTGGAAAACAGCCTCGGCAGGCTGCCCTGAAAGCTGCAAACCGGGGTGCCGGGACTAAATCCAAACCGGATATCATCCGCCTCAGAGAACGCGGGACAAAGAAGGTGCACGTTTTCAAGGCATGGAAGGAACTCGTCGAAGCTCCTAAAAACAGGCCCAATTGGATGCCTGAGAAAATCAGCAAGCCCTTTGTCAAGAAAGAAAAAATAGAAAAAATTGAATAATTGAATATTAAATAATTGAATATTGAATAATCTGATAAACTTAATTTCCCTCACATACCCTGAAAATCAGGGTCCTTTCTTTTTCTTTAATCCAGATACAGAATTAGCCTGGGTAGTCTTTATTTTTTAATACTATCCAGGCTGGCTTATTTCCAATACTATTCGGAAATTTATAATAACATTTTACTTTTACATATCTTTTCTAACTTTTACCAAAGCCTTTAACGATAGGTTTAAAAATAGATTTTCTGATTCCTACATCATGGAACTGAAGAGAGAGAACGTGCTCATTGAAGCTCTGCCTTACATGCAGGAGTTCTATGACTCAATCATGATTATCAAAGTGGGTGGAAATGCAATGGTCAGCGCCCAGATCATGGAGGATATTATAAAAGACATTGTGCTCCTGCGCTATGTGGGGATCAAGCCCGTTATTGTACACGGAGGTGGGCCTGAGATAACAGAAAAAATGGAGCGGATGGGCAAGAAGGCTAAGTTTTTCCAGGGCTTACGTATTACAGATGATGAGACAATGGAGATTGCCAGGATGGTTCTTGTCGGGAATATCAATACTAAAATTGTGTCCCTAATTGGAGTCTGCGGAGGAAAAGGTATTGGGCTTACTGGATACGATGGAAGAATGATTCTTGGCCATAAACAGGCTGCCCAGAAGATAGTAGTTAATGGTATCGAGACTGAAATTGATATTGGGTGGGTTGGAGAAAGTGAGGTAATTAATCCTGATATTCTTCATATAGTGCTTAAAAACGGTTACATTCCTGTGATTTCTCCCATTGCTGTAGATGCAAAGGGCCATGCCCTAAATATTAATGCTGATATTGTAGCAGGCGATATTGCTGCAGCTTTGCATGCCAAAAAGCTTATTCTGATGACCGACATCTCAGGTCTACTTAGAGATATAAGCAATCCCGATAGCCGAATATCCCGCGTAACTCTGGATGATATTGATTCTCTTATCGCTGAAGGCGTTATACAGGGAGGTATGATCCCAAAACTCAAAGGCGCGGCGGTCGCAGTAGAAAACGGGGTTGAAAGGGCTCATATAATAAATGGAAGCGTTTCTCACTCCATGCTTCTTGAACTCTTTACGGACTGTGGAGTCGGAACCATGGTCTGCAAGTTGGAAAATCCAAAAGAATAAACAATAATAGTGCGGCCCTCATGAGAATAAAGATTCGTGCCCATAAATCAGCCTTCTTCAGCGTAAGTGTTGTGCCTCAAGCATTGTCCCGATTGATCACAAACATTGCACCGGTTGATCACGCCGCTACTTGGAGGTTTTCGGTAAAACCTTTTCCCAAAAGGTTTTCGCTCAAGCCTTTTTTGAAAAGGCTTGTGACCAAACCCACTGCGTGATCTGAACATAAATCTAGGTAAATGTGCCTTTTTTGCCCCTAATTAGCTCTCTTGAGCGAAGCTAAAGTCCCTATTATTCCCGAGACGGGACTCGGGTTTTAATCTAAAATAGGCGCTCCATAGGTAAAGTCGTCAAGTTCCAGGACTTTTCTCCAGAGTTCTTTGCATTCACAATCTATTATCCTGAGATCTTCCGGGTTTTGAGTAAGTGAAAATG
>DASXVB010000296.1:0-5899 GCA_036504475.1 Methanosarcina sp. | reverse complement strand
GTCTTCTTATTACACGCCTGAAGAGCTTGTAGGAAAATACGTAATCGTACTCGCTAATCTGAAACCTGCCAAACTCTGCGGAGTCGAATCAAACGGCATGATGCTTGCAGCCGACGACGGTGGAGAAATCGTATCTGCGCTAATGCCAGACAAAGAAATAAAGCCCGGTTCTAGAATAAGGTAAGATTCAGGAATTATCGAAAATTACCTGTTTTCATGCCCGTATTCTCACGGGCATGAATAATTTTGTAGATTTTTGCATTTAAAAACAATTTTTTTGGTAAGTACATGTTATTTATTCTACATCGAAGCCGAAGTCTTCCACCTTTTCAGTAATTTCCTGCTTGCTAACCTTATTGGAGTCAAAGGTTACCATAGCGATCTTTTCTGAAAGCCTTATGTCAAGATTTTCAATACCATCCACGCCCTCAAGGGCCTTACGTACATTCGCCGCACAGTTGTTGCAGTCTACACCTAAAACTTTTAAATTTTCCATCTTTTTCCCTCCTTGTTCACGGTTTTATTTAGTCCTCATGTTTCACTCTCAATAATCTCATTCCATTTAGGGTAACTATAAGCGAGCTTCCCATATCCCCTGCCACGGCTAACCACAAAGTCAGCCAGCCGGGAACGACTAGCAGAAGAATTAGTCCTTTGACTATCAATGCAAATGCGATGTTTTGTTTGATAATTCCTAGTGTTTTTCGGCTCAGTCTGATCGTATCGGTAAGTTTTGTAAGGTCATCAGCCATCAAGGCAATATCTGCAGTTTCTAGCGCTGTATCAGTGCCTGCAGCTCCCATTGCAATTCCAACTGTAGATATTGCCATTGCCGGTGCATCATTGACGCCGTCTCCAACCATAGCTACCTTACCATGCTTAACAAGAAGTTTCTTAATAGCATCTACCTTGTCTTCCGGTAATAGATCTGCTTTAAAATCATCGACTCCTGCTTTTGTGGCAATAGCATGGGCAGTGCTTTCATTATCTCCTGTAAGCATAATGACTTTTTTAATACCGGCTTTTTTCAGCTTATTAATAGCTTGACTGGAATCTTCCCGCAATACGTCTGCTACAGCTATGAGACCCAAAATACGTTTCTCGTCTCCTAGCATCATTACAGTTTTTCCTTCGTTTTGCAAACGAGAAACCTTATCTTCAACACGTTTTACATCTATTGATTGTTCGGTAAAGAGTCTGGAATTACCAATTTGATAAGTCTTGCCTTGAATTGTTGCTTTGGCTCCTTTGCCAGGAATTGCCTCAAATGCTGATATACTAGCAATTTCAGCTCCGTGTTCTTTTGTATATTTTACAATTGCCTCAGCTAAAGGATGTTCTGATCGACTTTCAATTGCTGATGCGATTGCTAAGAATTCCTTATCAGGCAGACCATCAGTCGAAATTATATCCGTCACCTGAGGCTTTCCTTTAGTAAGGGTACCTGTTTTGTCAAAGGCGACTACTGACAGACTTCCTGTTTCTTCCAGATATTTTCCACCTTTAATTAGCACGCCGTTTTTAGCCGCGTTGCCTATTGCAGATACAATGGACACAGGTGTAGAGATCACAAGTGCACAAGGGCACGCTACCAACAGCATAGCCATGGACTCATAAAACCATTTACTGAAAGGCTGTCCAAAAACCAATGTGGGCACCGCAACAACCAGAGCAGCCACAACAATAACAGCAGGAGTGTAGTATTTTGCAAACCTATCGACAAATTGTTGGGATGGCGCCCTCTGCCCTTGAGCTTCTTCGATCATATTAGTAATTCTGGATATCGTGTTGTCCTTGGCTAGTTTGGTGACTTTGATCTCAAGCGAGCCGAGTTCATTGATCGTTCCTGCATAGATCTCATCTCCGGGCTGTTTTTCCACTGGGATAGACTCCCCTGTGATCGGAGCTTGGTTCACTGTAGAGTAACCAGTAGATACTTTACCATCCATAGCAATTCTTTCTCCAGGACGAACGACAATGATATCTCCGATTACGATTTTTTCTACCGGCAGCTTTATTTCAGTTTCTCCTCGCTTTACCAAGGCCACAGTTGGTGTTAGTTCCATTAAAGCTCGAATGGAATTCCTTGTTTTATCGAGGGTATAGCTCTGCAAGGCGTTCCCGAATGAGAAAAGAAATACAACCGTTGCAGCCTCTTCAAACGCACCTAGTGCCGATGCTCCGATTACTGCTATAGTCATCAGAAAATTCATGTCAAATTCTCGGGCATTGATTAGTACGGAAATACCGTTCTTGGCTGGTAGAAAGCCACCCAGGACTATTCCGGTCAGGAACAGCCCATTAACTGTCAAAGCCGGTGCTTCCAACTTCCCAGCAACAAACCCAAAGATAAGCATTATTAAAGAGATGATTGTGGGCTTGACGTACTGATTTGATTTCCAGAAACTGGCTGGTTCATTTTTTATCTGATGGCCTTCGTCCACTTCGCCCGAATAACCCATTTTTTCTATTGTTGACAGGATTTCTGCCACTGATCCATTATGAGTTACAGTCATTTTAGAAGCGCCGAAATTTACTTGTGCAGCTTCGACTCCAGGAACCTTCGTCATACGTTTTTCCAATTTAGCTGCACAGTCTGGACAGTCCATTCCTACTATGCAAAAATCAGTGGTTTGAGAAATCTCTGATTTTTTTTGGTCATCTTCCCGTGCCTCATAACCTAACTTTTTGATTTTGTCTACCATTTGAGTAATACCGGTTTGTTGCGGATCATACTCTACGTTGAGGCTTCCTGCGGGGAAAACAACTTTTGCGTTAACAACTCCCAGCATGCGTTTAACGGCTTTTTCCACTTTTGCTGCACAATCCGGACAGTCCATACCAGTCACGAGCAGTTTGGATGATACCGTTTCCATTTTTTCTGCCGTTTCGGTCATAACTTCTTCCTCATTCTTTGCGGTTTTTATTCAGTGACATGCTCTAGCCCTTGAGCGAATAATTTCTCAACATGATTGTCGGCCAGTGAATAATACAGAACCTTACCTTCTCTTCGGAATTTGACAAGGCGTAAAGTCCTGAGAATTTTAAGCTGATGAGATACTGCCGATTCGGAAACTCCTATTACAGCGGTAAGGTCACAAACACAAAGCTCTCTAGTCATTAAGGAAAACAAGATTTTCACTCTTGTCGGATCTCCCAAGGCCTTAAACAATTCAGCCAGAGAAGCAGCTACATCTTCGCCAAATAAGGCCTTCCGTACTGCTTGTACTGCTTCTTCATGTATACAGTTGACCTCACATTTATCCAGTTCAACCACAGATAGTCCTCTAATTTGTATAATTTTTAAACAACGTTGAATATGAACATCTGTTCATATGTGCGTGTATCAAGAATAACTACAATACTATTAAAGCTTTTGCCTTTTGTATCAGATACTAAAACTGTAAAACCTGAGATCCTTTTTACCAAGGTAGAAAATAAAAGATAATGTGAATAACTAGTTACAGTGGCTGAGTTAGAAAAAGAGTTAAGATTATCTATAGTTTCTTTTTTCTCAAGTTTCAACAACGTAATCCTGGCTACAAACAAAATCGATTTTTTTTCATTATCAAAACATTTTTATGGAGTTATGCAGATCTAATAAATATGAAGCAAGTTGTCTATATGAATCTCCTTTTTTCTGCTTTTGTTTTTTCAAAATTCCTGGAGTTAGACCACTGCTTAAATTAATGAAAAATAAGCAGTCACTTCAATATGAAATTTTCACCCCGTAATTTCGATAATCTACGCATCAATAAATCAAAACAAAGAATCGGAGAATTTTGATGAAACGCCTAAATTTGTTTTCGATACTTTTTACGCTTATGCTGCTTCTTCTGGTTCCAAATCTCGCAGCAGCACTGATTGATGCAGAGGCTGCCAAAATCCCTTATCAAGTAAACAACTCTGACCGAATAGTTATTGGTACAGTCAGCAAGATTGACACATATAGCAGTTACACAATTTATACCGTTACAGTTAAAGAATGGCTCTATAATCCTATTCCCGCAGAGACCATAAAAATAAAAAGTCAAATAGGGACTAATATATTTGTGGAAGATGAAGTTGTGTTTGCCCAGAACGAATCTGCCCTTTTGATGTTGAATGACGAAAATCTCGATGAGTTGCTTTTTAGAGTACCTTTGGGAATAAAATATCCTGTTTCAGACAGAGATGCAGTAATCGAGGAGCTGAAAGCTCAGGGAAAGTGGCCGGAAGAAAACCAGACTGAAAACAAAACAAACGACACCGAAATGACAAAGAATGTAGGAACAATAGACGAGCAAGAAGAAAGTTCCAATCAAACCCATAAATCAAACACTGCTCCTTTTATAAGTTCTATTTATATGCTTGCAGCAACGGTGGGGGCAATCATATACATAAAAAGGAAACAATAAAAATTACAGAAGAAATATATGAAAATAAAGGACAGGAGAATTTTGATGAAACGCCTAAATCCACTTTTTATGTTTTTTATCCTTGTACTGCTTCTTTTGGTTCCAAATCTTGCAGCGGCTTCATTTACTGCAGAAGCTGGAGAAATACCATACCAGATAAACAATTCTGACCGCACAGTTATTGGTACAGTGAGCAGGGTTGATATGTTTCGTGACCACATGATTGCTACAATTAAAGTTAATGAGTGGCTCTATAACCCTCTACCCACAAAAACCATAAAAGTAAAAAGTGGAATTGGAACTAATGTAATGATGTCAACTGAACCTAAGTTCATTCAGAACGAATCAGTACTCTTAATGCTAAACGATATAAATCTAGATCAACAGCTTTTCCATGTTTCTATAGGAGAGCCAGGAAAACACCCTATTTCTGATAGAGACGCAGTAGTCAAGGAGTTAAAAGCTCTGGGTAAGTGGTCAGAAGAAAATAAAATAGAAAACAAAACCAATGAGACCAAACAAATAGAAAATACAGAATTTGTAAGCAAACAAGAAGAAAATCATACAGAAAATAAGACAAATGACACAGTAACGACAAAGAATACAGGGATAACGGGCACTCAGGAAGAAAATCCCAACCAGAATCAGAAATCAAACACCACTCCTTTCATGAGTTCTGTCAGTGCAATTGCGGTAATGCTTGGGGCAATCGTATACGTAAAAAAGAAGAACTAATAGTAATTCTTCGTTATTCATATTTCAAATATGGCTCTGAATTATCCACTAGAAATAAGTGAATAATTTTCTTACTTATAAAAATTCAAAGAAAAGTACACGATAAACAAAAACGAAAGGTTTAATTGTTAAATTACTCCTCGAAACATGAGATTAAAATTCAAAGGATATACCATGAAACCTAACGCTGAAGACTTTATAAATAGTGAACTAAGCGGCTTTGTAGAAATCCTCAATTTCATCCAACCCGAGCTTATAATATTTTTATTTATATTATACACTAACATTTTTACGTTTATTTCTTTTACTTGATTGTAATATTTTCTTGCTTTAACTATTTCTCCAAACTTTCTTTTTATTACTGAAAATACTGTTTCAACAATGCTTCTTCTGTTATACACTTTTATCGAAGTTTTTATGCAGTTGCTGTCTATATCCTCCAATTATCCTGGTTCTTTTTCTTATTTTCACTGGAATTACTGAATACGCCTTAATTCCTTCTCTAATAAAGGAATGGATCTTTTCTGAATCATATCCTTTATCCATCACATAACATTTTGCTTTTTTTCTCTTTGAACTTGTTTTATCAAAGCATTTGCATGTTTTATTTCGTGATCAGTTTTCTTGCTTATTTTAAAGCCAATAATTATTTTTTTTTCAGTATCGATAGAAATTAGAGTTTTAAGGAAGCTCTTTCTTTGTTTTACTGTTTCTCTGAGAATAGTAGTAACTTGCATAAGAACTTGTAAACCCTGTTGCATCAATAG
>DASXVB010000295.1:0-2376 GCA_036504475.1 Methanosarcina sp. | reverse complement strand
TTATACAAAAGGATTTGTTTAAAAACGGAAGTGGGGGGATAAACGTTGAGCTATATATGGATGGCTGTAGTATGGTTCGGAATTGCTCTTTTGCTTGTTTATATTTTTAAACCAATAAAAGAAGACGGAAAAGAAATAGTAGGTGAAGAAATTCATTGTAATATTTTTGCAAAAACTTTGCATTTAGATGGGACAGTTGATGTGCAAACCTTGGTAGGTTGGGATGGAGATGAACACAAATTGCAAGATTGCATTAACGAGCCATTCATCTTACCTGCAGACGTTTGGAAAAGAATTGAAAAATATAAAGCAAAACATAAATTACATTAACTTTTCCTTTTTTCTTTTTCACATGGCTCCATTTTTAGACGTTCCTGCTTATAGCGTCCCTTCTAGCAAAAAATTCCTACGTAATCACCATGTTTTAAAAATTTTCTCATTTAACAGGTAGCTTTGGCTTTGCCACGAAATTTTAACGAGCAGAAAGAATGTAGTCACATATCAAAAGGAAAGATAATGCTTTAACTGTGATCACGGCAGGACTCTGCAAAAAGTTAGTTGCATGTCAAATTCGATGACATAAATAGTATAATTCTAAAAAAATTTCAGAACAGATACATATATACAGTCAACATCCTTATGTTTACATATGTTCCTTCCGGCAGGTGAAAAACAGTTTGAATTTTGGGTTCTGCGTCGAAATGGGCTTCCGAATATCAGTATTGCAAAGCAATTCGGGGTCTCCAGGCAGGCAGTCTCGCGAGCCCTTCTTAGTATGGATAAACGCATTGAAGAAACCCTACTTGAAATGGCTAGGGCAAACAGAACAGAAGTCGAAAAATTGGACTCAAAGAAAGGGATACTCTTCGGAAAATCGATACCTTTCAAAGCCAACGCAATAATCTTTGTCTCGGCAAAACACGGGATGCAGGTATGGTATGAACACGAAGGGGAATGTGGATCTTGTGAAAGATACAGGGAATGTATCGAACTTCTCTGGGACTTTGCAGAGGAAATGAAGCTCAAACTCCAGAGTACGAATGATCCCACAAAAATTGCTGATGAATTATTTGAGAAATTAAAAGAATCAATCGAATATGCCTGACTAAAGCCAGGTAAAATGAAGGAAAGGATAACAATGAACGTATTCACAAAAAGTATAAAGAGATTAATGGGATGGTGTCCGAATGCAAAAACGTCTGAAGCAGGAACTCAAATTATTCCTACAAATTTTGAGGTATATGATAAATCTGGAGGAGAAAAAGCCGGAAACAATCTCAGTCGTATGAAAAAAATTGGATTGCTACTTGTCAGCGTAGGTTCTTTAGTGTCAGTATCGTCACTTGCTTTAGATTTTAAGGATAACGTATCATCGCTCATGGTAGGAATAGGGACTGTTTTATTTTTAATTGGCGTTGTTCTCTATATTAAAGGATGATAGTGACTTCAGGTATCGAATCCATGCCAGAATAAGGTTTCTTGATAAAAAGCGTTTGTTCACAATTCCACTGGAAATAAGCTGAGAATGGGGGAAAGGTAGACTATGAACATGTTAATTGAGAATATAAGGAAACTGATGGGATGGTGCCCAAATGCAAAAACACTTGAAAACGGATCTCGAGTTAGTCCTGCTAACTTTGAAGCATATAATCGATCTCGAGGAGAAAAAGCCAGGATTCCGATAGCTCTGAGCCGTTTTTCCAAACTTTTTTCCAGACTTGATATCCGAATCCTCCTGCCAATACTTCTCATTACTCCTTCTTACATAAATTTCCTATTTCAGAAGGGTATAAATGCAGAAGCCTTCATTTTAGGGTTTTCGCTTTCTCTACTGATATATTTACTCTACTGGAAAAAGCAGATGCGGCAGTATGATAACTTGGTAAAAGAACCAATTATTGGTTCTTCCACTAAAAAAATATTCTTCAAGGTTTTCTTAATCTTAATTTTGTTTTTGATTTTGCCTCTGGTTTTCTGGTCCTATATTTCCTTTTTTATTAATTTTCGGTCACTGCTTTCTTTCACTGCTGGGGCTTGGATACTAATGTGGGGAATCTATCTTCAGCTAATTTACTGGGAGAGGAAAAACCATATGAGAATTTATATAAAAAGTGAGAAAGGGTTCCAAAAGATGTATGCGCTTAGAGAAAAGAAGGGAATCCCTGAGCAATCGTAGTGAATTCAATAGTATTCTTCTTACAAATTCCGTATCGGTTGTGACCGTCGATAACAGTTTCATTCCAATGAATTATAGGAGATACACCTGCAAGAGAGGCAGGAATTGTGCAATCAAAATGGACTTTAAAGGAAATGCTGACATTCAGGTATTTTAAATCATCAATCGGATAAAGAAGGATGATCAGAATTTTAATACAC
>DASXVB010000294.1:0-1843 GCA_036504475.1 Methanosarcina sp. | reverse complement strand
ATTTCTTTGTTATCGAAATAATATTTAGAAGAATTTCTTCTATGGATTTTATAGGACAAGAAACCATAGTTAGATTTGCGAGCAGACATTGAGTATCGGCAGATATGCAGGGAGCTTTGTGGGGGAAGCTTCCTGCAATTCAAAATCATCTTTTTCTAATTGTGTTTTTTTGAGAACAAGTCACCCAAACCCATGATTTCTGTTATCTAGTTGCTTGAATGGCTTTCTTTTTAATCAATGTTTAAACCTATGAAAATGTAACGATTGATAGGTAAAAAAATCTTAATATGTCTAGCCTGACATATTAAGTGTTGGAGGTAAAAAATGATTTTTGCAAAAGGATATACTTTTACAAAAGTGAGAACTTCACACGGTTCTAACATGTATGTCTCACGATTTGGGAGACTGGTAAAAGTCTCGCCATGCAACCCGGATGTGTATCTCTCTGAAGCATATACAAGTGACTTGATCCATCAGATCGAGTGCGATAATTAAAAGATAAGATATTTTTCCTATTCTTTTCTTTTTGATATTCAAACTTGTTTTTGTTAAGATAAAATCAGCGTGTATAGTGACTAATGAAAAATTGGTCACTAGAAAGCTAAATTATTAGAATTGCTACTCAAGGCTTGCGCCTGAGGCACTTCAATTGCTTTCTTTTATTATATTTCTCCAGTGATTGAATACTCTATTTATTATAGTTGTTCAGCATATGTTGCGTTATGGGTAAGGGTGGGACAATTCGTTTTACAGTGTCGATTTATATTGCTGTTTTGATGGGCATATTAAGTGCTCTTGTTGTAGTGATTCATAATCAAAAAAAATAGTGTGCTTGAACATTGTTACCAAAATTTCCAAAACGGCTTCTTCTTTTCTCCAGGCGCCTCAATTGCTTTCTGATTAAGCATATCATGAATATTAATTGCCTGAGACTGCATAGTGTTAGTAAGATTCTCTATCTGAGTATCTTTTTTCTCTAATTGTTGATCTTTGACTTTGAGTTGATCAAGCAAGTCGTTGATTCTTGCCTCTTGCTGAGTATCTTTGATTTCCAGCTGCCCCTTCAAAAAGTCGATTTGCATATTTGCGGCGTCAAGTTGCATACGTGCTGCATCAAGTTGCGCCTGTATACCACTTGCGTCATTTTGCATATTTTTGCCGCAGTCTTTATGTAATTGACCTGTTTTCTCTTGCCGTAAAAGCTCTAAAGCATCGTTAATTGCCGCCGTTATGTTTGCATAATAATTGCTTATTTCTGCATACAACTCTTTCGGTACTCTACCGTTTACTCGGACTCTGTTATCTTCTTGGGGCATGATTTATGCATTTTGCATACAACCTGAAAAAGATTTCGACATGAAACAGTTTTCCTTTTTATAAGACTATGAAAATATTAACTTAAATCTATGTTTACTACTTACTCATCGAAGGAATAAATTTTGTATCCTGATTAGGATAGCGACTTTTTCCGGCTATTGTTTCTGATTCTGCTCTTTAGACCGTAAAATCTGTTCCATAGTCTTTGGAATGATATTTTACTCAAACGCATAGCAGGCATTAACTGATAGCGATTTTAAAAGACGAGTAAACAAGAGGATATTTGATATGAAGGAGAATATTCGTTTTTAAAAACAATTTCATAGAGTAAATTATCGGGAGTAATAAGTTCAAAACAATTTTTGCAAACAAGACGAAATGTGTGTTGTGGTTTATTAGATTTTATTACAATTCGTAAGATATATACGTTTTATAGTAATAAACCGATTTCCATAAAAAGATTATAGCTACAAAATGAAAGGCAGTTATTTTCAGCTGATATGTTATTTGCCTAAAAACTTAGCTA
>DASXVB010000293.1:0-4585 GCA_036504475.1 Methanosarcina sp. | reverse complement strand
TAATATTCAATTTTTCAATGAATAAGAAAAATAACAGTGTTAAGTAGCTCCTAAATAGTTACAAAAAAGAAATTCATAAGTTGTTATTTGAAAAAAAGCGGGTTGTGTTGCAAAAATTTCCGTCACGTACTTTGAGGCTATTATTCTTTCCTTTAAATGTTATTTTAACCCCCCAATTGATCACCCAAATTACCTTATTGTGAAGGTTTTCAACGATTTTGTAAAATGCTCTGATTTTTTGCAACGGAACCCAAAAAGGTAAGGTGAAAAGTACTTTCATTTATTTGAGCCTGTTATTCGAAGAATTTCATGTGCGTTTGAAAAGAAAAAGCCGAAGTTATGATGTTTAAAAATAGAAACAGTTTTATAACTTTTTCACTTGAATGCAGGTTTTTCAGGATCTTAAATTGCATTTAGTGGGAGAATAAAGCTCACATCTGCTATATAAATTGTTTTTTTTGCTTAAATAGTAAATTGCAGACTATATTTCCTGATTTATTGAGAGCTTTATAAGATTTTGGACTTGTATATTAAATTTAAAAGTAAGCATGTTTTATTGAGAAAACGTTTACTCAGTTTTTTAAAGATTATTAATAATAAGAAGAAGTTATTCTGGTATTTTTATATAATTTATAATTATATTTTCATGCGTACTTTCTGGCAATTAAAATTAAATCCGTTTCTCTTCAAACGAAATCGGTAACCAGAACAAGAAAATGGTTGTTATGAGAGTATAATTGGGGTTGGATGAAGAGTTTGAGTAGAGAATTATTCACATTTTAATCTTACCTTCTCTAATATGCAAAAAGAACATAAAATTCATAAAGTAAAACCATGGAGGTAGATATAAATGTGGGGATTTGGATGGAATTGCGGCTGGTGCTAAGAACAGTCACTGAGCCCAAAGAGCTACTGAGCTACTGAATATTAATGAACCAGCATAATAGCCATCTTTTCAAGGCGTGGAAGACATCCTGATAATATTCCTGAATTGTCTCGTCTTGAATTGGTGACTATATCTTTACAAATTTCGATATACGAATAACAATGAGCCTGAAAGAACGCTGAACCTGAAAGGAACAGTATTCATAACTTTTTCAAGGCATATTTCATGAGGAAAGATAACTGAATTGAAAAAACAACGTGGCCAATATTGTATCTAATTGAACCAAATATTAAGAAATAAAGATAAAATGGGGGGCAAAAACCTATGGGAAAACAAATATTTGGCAGAATGAAAAAAACTGTCGCTATTTTGCTGGCAGTCTTTTTTGTAGTATCAGTGACAGCTGCGTCAGCAAGTGCATGCAGTTCAAAAACAGCTACATCAGCAGGTACAGGTGAAGTAGGATATAAACAAGAGAAAGCAGCACAAGCACAGGTTATTCGAAAATAACTGCAGCAACAAGCACAGGTTATTCGAAAATAACCAAGGGACGACAGCCAAAGGTTATAAAGTTTCCTACTTGTTCGGTAAAGTTTGTAACGGTTGCAGCAGTTGCGACACTGGCTGCTGCTGCAGTTGTTGCGACCAAGATTATGATTAGTTACGATCAGTTGAAATAAACCACTGTAACTATAGATACTGTTGAGCTTTTTAATATTTTCTGGAATCATAAAATTTGACACTAATTAACTGATGATTGGCTGCTTTCTATATAAATATCAGAAAATAATAAAAAGTCTATAATTTATTTTAAAATTCAAGTCAAAATTATTTTTGCAACGGAACCATGACAGCTATGCTCCCATTGGTGCGTCACGAAAGCGCATTCTTGAGACAGGTTCTGTCTCATGAACTGCAGCTATGCTACATAGAAGATGAGGGTGGGCTCCTCGGAATCGTTATACAGGTAGAGATTCCAAACCACCATAAGCTGCTTTGGTCAAAAGCCATGGTAGTGAGCGTTATGGAAAAGGCGAGACTTGATCTCGTCAGGTGTGTGTTAAGGAGACGAATGCAAATGAACCACTGATAAAGTGTCGAAAGCATAAGGACGCTGGCTTTCCGCAGATGTCCGTTCAATTTTCACAATTTTTCTTGCTATCGTTTGATATTGAGAAATTCATTAAACAGGCGTTTAAAACAGCAAAAAATTTCAAAATTAAAGTTATAGCTCTGGACGAAATCAGTCTAGGATTAAATAATAGGATTCAGTTTTCTGATGCTGACATCATATCGGCTCTTACAGTTGCCTCTACCTATGCTCGGCAGCAGGGAGCTGACATGGAGATTCACCTGTATTCTCCATTGAAGTATAAGCTTATATGTGAGACCCCTATCAACATTATCGGATTTGAGTATGCGGCAACTCCTTCCTATCTGGATCTTATGGACAGAAAAGTACTGGAGGATTCAAATACTTATGTAGGAGTTGGAATATCAAGAACAGATATTTTTAGTCTTATAAGTATTGTCAATGAAAAGTATGGAGTTAATGCCTGGACGGAAAAGAAGTATATGCAAAAAATCGTAACTGAGTTAGAGACTTCAGATGTCATAAAAAAGAGACTTGAAACGGCGTTTTCCATTCTTGGAGATCGCATAAAGTATGCAAGTCCAGACTGCGGGTTGGCGTTTTGGCCGGATCAGAACCTTGCTTTCAAACTACTTGAGAATACCGCAAAAGGCATTAATGAGTTTAATGTAGAAGAGAAGGATCAGTAAATAAATAGACTAAATATTGAAAATCACTCTCAGCCTACATCGACAAAAATAATCACTCTCTTCCGAGAGCGAGCAACACTTCCATATCTTCCTCAATAAGCTTCTCTAAACATGCATCAAACTCTTCTTCGAGTGTCTATATTCTGCTGCTCTTGTTATAGCCTTTTTACCTGGGTTAGAAAATAAGGTCGTCCTTCATTATGTGGTTGATGTTTTCATTATCCCACTTTCCGCAGTAAATTTTAGTAGATTCATAATTTTTTTTGCTATCGATTTTAAATCTATCTCGGATTTATTGGACTTTTATACAGTAGGTAAAAGCAACTATTTTGTGTATTTAGAGACCAAATTTGCACTTACTGGACAAAAGTAGGTGCCGTAAGACTCGATTCAATAATGATTTACGGATGAGGAGTCTGCATGAAGAATACCGAGATTTTTAATATCTTCTGGTCGTCATTGATTTTGTGAATACTCACCACGGACTTTTTTCAACTGATAGATACTGGATCTACTCAGCCCTGTCTTTTTTGTGACCTCAGTTTGCAGCATATCTCTATCAACGTATAGCATGAAAAGTTTAAGTTTTTTAATAGACTTCAAATCCAATCCGGTTTCTTCAATCCGCGTACCGTTCAAAACCGCTCGATAAGCATCGGCTATGCTCATCACCTTAAAATTCCCCACTCAGTAAGTCTCTTTTCAATATCTCTCATTTCATAATCTGTAAAGCTTAAACTCTGGTAGTGTCTTAATGACGTTACTGGGTCGTGTCCCTGTCTACTGTAAATCTCAATTTCCGGTATTCCAGCTTTAAGCATCCATGACTCTATTGTTTTCCTGGGAGTCTTCGGGCCGACTTTCGGGCTTATCTCTACTTTCTCAGACCACCTGCTAAGGTTATCCCACCAACTTGTACGATCTGGTGGTCTCCTGCCTTCCTGAAATGCCTTGATTAGATATGGAAAAGTAGTGGGAAGTTTGTCAATAGTGCGCTTTGGTGCTTTCTGTTTAACCTTCTTCTGAGCTTCCTTTGGGAGTATGATTTGATTCCTTCTCTCAATGTACCATGATGGATTATAATATAATCTTTGTAATTCGACATAGCGAAGCCCCGTAATTGTGTTAAGTTCAAAGATAGGCTTAAACTTTGCAGGGATCGCCTTAACAAATCGATCATACTCTTCGACAGTTAACACTTTAGTGCCGTCTGCTGTTATTAATTCATGTTCTATAAAAATCCCTTCAAAAAGTAGTATACCAACGTTTTATAAATACGTTGGTGTTTTCTATACTTTGTCTTCTAAATCAGTATTAAAAAGATACTTGATTTTTACTTGTTACTGTCGTTTTTGCTCTGGCACCATAATCAGAAATACCAACGTTCTAAGTCAAAAGTTCGTATCTGTAAAATTAGATTATTAGGGAAATATACAGTTTTTTATGGAAATACTGATGTGAATGTTATTTTTAACCCGTTTGCATACATCCAGAGGTAAAAAGAGCAAAAACCATATAAACGATAGTTAGTATTTTCAGATAGCTGTCTCAGGTAAAGTGACTTGATCAATAGCTCCTGCAGCGAGGTGGGGTAGCCAGGAGATCCCGACGGGCTCATAACCCGTAGACCGATGGTTCGAATCCATCCCTCGCTATAGTGAAGTTTTCTTCTAAATATATTTGTTTACCACAATTTTCACCGTTTCTTTTTATTTCCCAATGCCTCAAGTGCTTGCTTGATTGAGGTCTGAAAGTATTATTTCTAGTTTTGCTATCGGTTAACTTGAAGGTTGAATAATTTATTTTTAATGAATTATTTTGGAATATTTTTTAAAAATGTTTATATGTAACTAAGTGAATATTGAAACTTGTCAACCGATAGATAGCCGGTAAGACAATCATTAAAAACACTACACA
>DASXVB010000292.1:0-14580 GCA_036504475.1 Methanosarcina sp. | reverse complement strand
TTTTGACATAGGACTTCTAGTTTACACATGAGTTATTTTTATAGATAGCTTATTCTACAATAAAACTTATATAATCTTGATGTCATGAATATTCACAATTGTGAAGGTGTAAGTGTGACAATTCAAGACAAGACCATTTACATGGACAACTCGGCTACAACGCCTGTAAAAAAGGAAGTTGTTGAAGAGATGGTCCCTTACTTGACCGAGAATTTCGGAAACCCCTCTTCTATTTATGAGATAGGAAAAATCTCAAAACGTGCAATAGATAATGCAAGAAAAAAGGTTGCCGATGCTCTCGGGGCTGAAGAAAACGAAATATATTTCACATCAGGAGGCACGGAATCCGATAACTGGGCAATTAAAGGAGTAGCCTTTGCAAAACGGGATAAAGGAAAACACATAATTACCTCCTCTATAGAACACCACGCAGTACTGCATACCTGTGCCTGGTTGGAAGAACAGGGATTTGAAGTAACATACCTGCCTGTGGACAAATATGGAATGGTATCTCCTGATGAACTGAAAAAAGCGATTCGAGATGACACTATTCTTATTTCCATAATGCTTGCCAACAACGAAATAGGGACAATTCAGCCTGTAGAGGAAATCGGAAAAATCGCTAAAGAGAAAAAGATCTATTTCCATACGGATGCAGTACAGGCAATTGGTCATGTTCCTATTGATGTTAATAAAATGAATATTGATCTTCTTTCCCTCTCAGGACATAAATTTGGGGGCCCAAAGGGTTGTGGAGCCCTTTACATACGAAAAGGAATAAAAATAGAAAAACTTCTGCACGGCGGGGCCCAGGAAAGGAAGCGCAGGGCTGGAACGGAAAATGTACCTTCTATAGTAGGTCTTGGAAAAGCTATAGAGCTTGCAACAGCCGAAATTGATGAATCAAATAAAACCCTTCTGAAGCTGAGAGAACGCCTTGTCGAAGGCCTTTTGAAAATCCCGAAAACTCACCTAAATGGTCATCCTACACAGAGGCTTGCAAATAACGTGAATATCACATTTGAATATATAGAGGGTGAATCACTTCTACTGCTGCTGAACGCAAAAGGAATTTTCGCATCTACCGGAAGTGCATGCAATTCTTCTTCTCTTGAGCCCTCACACGTGCTTACATCCTGTGGAGTCCCGCATGAAATCGTTCACGGTTCACTCAGGCTTAGCCTTGGAAGTATGAATTCCGAAAAAGATGTAGACAGGGTGCTTGAAGTTCTGCCTGATATAGTTCAGAGGTTAAGAAATATGTCCCCACTGACCCCTACAGAGTACAGAACTATTTAAGAGGTAGCAGTGCACGATGTTTAAGGAATTCAAGAGCGTTATAAAGAGACTTGAGCAAAATCTATTCTGAAGATTTGTATTGAAACAATCTGAAATAAATCTAAAGAAATCCTATAATTGAAAAAATAGTATTGGAGAGCGACTTATGGATTACAGCCTTAAAGTAATGGATCATTTTTCAAACCCGAGAAATATGGGGAGCATTGAGAACAGTGATGGTGTAGGAGAGGTTGGGAACCCGTCATGCGGAGATATAATGAAAATCTACCTCAAAGTTGAGGATGATAGGATTGTGGATGTGAAGTTCCAGACCTTCGGATGCGGAGCTGCAATTGCATCAAGCAGTATGGCAACCGAAATGATTAAAGGAAAAACCCTTGAAGAGGCCTGGAAGCTTTCAAACAAAGCCGTTGCAGAAGCCCTTGATGGACTTCCTCCGATAAAAATGCACTGTTCAATGCTTGCAGAAGAAGCTATCCATGAGGCAATTAATAATTATCTAAAGAAAAAAGGGCTTGAGCCATGGAAAGAGTAATCCTGGCTCTTGTGACCAGCTCTTGAAAACTATAGTATATTGAAATCCCGGAGCATATAAATGGAAAAATATACAGCAGAAAAGTATATCAGGCAGATAATGCTTTTTGGGGACGAAGGTCAGGAGAAATTAAAAAAAGCAAAAGTGCTTGTTGTAGGTGCAGGAGGGTTGGGATCTCCAGTTTCCACCTACCTTGCAGTTGCAGGTATTGGGACAATAATACTTGCAGACTTTGATTCGGTTGAATTAAGCAACCTCAACAGGCAGTTTCTTCATCATGAAAAGGACGTTGGAAGAGAGAAGGTCAAGTCCGCAGAGGAAAAGCTTCTTTCCTTGAATCCGGAAATAAAAATCGAGACAATCAGGGAAAAAATAACCGATGAAAATGCAGACTTAGTAGTTCCTCCCTGTGACCTGATAATAGATGCTCTGGATAATTTTGATACAAGACATTTGCTGAACAGGCTTGCGGTGGAAAGGAATATACCTTTAATTCATGGAGCGGTCTCAGGATACAGAGGCCAGGCAACAACAATAATTCCGGGAAAGACACCATGCCTTTGCTGTATTTTCCCCACTTCCTTTAAAAAAGAAGTATTTCCAGTACTTGGAACAACTCCAGGGGTAATAGGCTCAATCCAGGCTAATGAAGCGATTAAGTACTTAACAGGACAGGGAAAGCTTCTGGAAAATCGCCTGTTATTATGGGATGGACTTTCATGCTCTTTCAGTGAACTGAAGATTAATAAAACCGAGAATTGTCCAGTCTGTGGAGTTAATAAAAGAAAATGAAGTTATTCAGGAATTCATTATTCATTTTTCTTTCACTTCCTCCTTAACTTATTATTTGTCCTTTATTCATTCCTTAAATTCGTTATTCGTTTCTCATTCACTCCGTATACTCGCCATTAGTCATTCATTAATTTCTTAAATTTAAAAAAGTCACTTGTCCAGTCATTACGGCAGATAATATAAATTAAGTTAAAAAATAGGGAAAAACTTTTTTGTAGGTTATTCCTTCAGTATGAGGAATAATCCCTGCGTTATGAGGACTAAGATCATTATGGAAAACGAGTTAATTATAGAAGAAATAAAAAAACTTAAAACTGAAAGGAATGCAGTAATTCTTTCTCACTTTTACACCCGAAGCGAAGTTCAGGAAGTTGCTGATTTTGTCGGCGATTCTCTTTCCCTTTGTAAAGCCGCAGTTAATTCAAAAGCTGATGTCATAGTTTTTGCAGGTGTTCACTTTATGGCTGAATCGGCGGCAATAATTTCACCTCAAAAAACAGTCCTCTTACCAGTACCCGATGCAGGCTGCCCTATGGCGGACATGGTTACTGCGGAGTCTCTGCGAGCTGCAAAAGAAAAACATCCTGAAGCCGCAGTCGTATGTTACGTGAACAGCTCGGCAGCCGTAAAAGCCGAATCCGATATCTGCTGTACATCGGCAAATGCGATAAATGTGGTAAATTCAATAGAGGAACGGGAGATTATATTTATTCCAGACAAGAATCTGGGAGCTTTTGTATCCCTTCATACTGATAAGAAGATACATCTCTGGCCCGGATTTTGCCATGTTCATGATAACATCAGTGCTGAGAATATACAAAAACTGAAAAATCTGCACCCCAATGCTGAATTTCTCGCACATCCCGAATGTAGGCCTGAAGTTCTGAGCTTTGCAGATGGAATTTTTAGCACTTCAGGAATTATAAGAGGCGTAGAAAGTTCAGAGTCTACGGAATTTATAATAGGGACCGAAAGGGAAATTGTTAAAAGTTTAGGAAAGAAATACCCTGATAAGAAATTTTATCCTGCATCGGAAAAGACTTTTTGCTACAATATGAAGAAAATCACCCTTGAGTCTATCCTTAATAGCCTGCAGAACATGGAATATGAAATCCATGTTCCGGAACATATAAGGGTGAAAGCCAGAAAAGCTCTGGATAGAATGCTTGAGATTAGCGGAAATTAAATTAAAGGAAAAGTTTCAGAATCTTTTCCATTACTTTTTTTGTAAAGTAATTACTTGATATTACTCGTGGTAATAGTCATATATATATGAATGTACTTTTCTTATTATTAGCGATAATTATTTATACTAGCATCACAATCGTGAAGATGTGGTCGTGATTGTGACCATATGTAAAGAGAGTGCGGGTGTCAGGATGGCAGAGAGGCTATGCCTCCGGCTGCAACCCGGAGATACGTGAGTTCGATTCTCACTCCTGACTCTTCAAGATCGTTAATAAGAAACAGATAGAAGAACGCTAAGAAATAGGCCGGTAGGATAGCAGAAAAAAATTAGTTTTGAGGTTAGATAAGATGACGAAAGAAAACAGAAACCAGACTGAAGAAAAATGTAAGGAA
The DNA here is from genome assembly GCA_036504475.1 of Methanosarcina sp. Lineage (GTDB taxonomy): Archaea > Halobacteriota > Methanosarcinia > Methanosarcinales > Methanosarcinaceae > Methanosarcina. Next base: position 10,373 of record DASXVB010000292.1, on the reverse strand, counting down.
AAAAAAGAATGTTGTACAAAAAAGAAATTTAATAGCTTTGGAGCTTCTACCCTTGCCGTGCATGCAGGCGCAAAACCTGACCCGGCCACAGGAGCAAGGGCAGTTCCAATTTATCAAACTGCAGCGTATGTATTTAAAGATGCTGAGGAAGCTGCTGATCTCTTTGGGCTCAGAAAAGAAGGTAATATTTATACGCGCCTTATGAATCCGACAACGGATGTATTTGAGAAAAGAATAGCTGCTCTTGAAGGAGGTATAGGCGCTCTTGCAGTAGCCTCAGGAATGGCTGCAATTACAACCGCTCTGCTCACTTTTACAAGACCTGGAGATGAAATTGTTTCAGGGGATAAGCTCTACGGAGGAACCTACGAGCTTTTCAATTATACTTTCCCCAAGCTAGGAAGAACCGTAAAATTTGTAGACGTCGGTAAGCCTGAGGAGTTCAAAAATGCAATCTCTGAAAAAACAAGAGCCTTTTATGTGGAATCAATAGGAAACCCCGGGCTTGATATACCTGATTTTGAGAAACTCACAGAGATTGCCCATGCAGCAGGAATTCCCGTTGTTGTAGACAACACGGTTTCTCCCCTGATCTTAAAGCCAATTGAACATGGAGTTGATATCGTTGTGTATTCGGCAACCAAATTCATTGGCGGCCACGGAACTTCTATAGGAGGGGTAATTCTTGATTCCGGAAATTTTGACTGGGACCCTGAAAAATTCCCTGAAATCTGCGAGCCTGATCCCGGATATCACGGCCTGAAATATAAAGAAGCCTTCGGAAAGGCCGCCTTTATTACAAAAGCCAGGGTGCAGTTCATTAGAGATACTGGAGCATGCATTTCTCCCTTTAATTCATTCCTGTTTACTCTGGGGCTTGAAACTTTACCGCTCAGAATGAAGAAACACTGTGATAACGCCCTGGAAGTTGCAAAATTCCTGGAAAAACACCCTAAAGTTTCCTGGGTTTCCTATCCTGGACTGAAATCCCATGGCAGTCATAAACTTGCAAAGAAATACCTTAAATCAGGTTCCGGCGCACTAATAGGCTTTGGAATCAAAGGCGGGGCCAGAGAATGCAAAAAGTTCATCGAAGGGCTTGAAATATTTTCTCACCTTGCAAATATCGGGGATTCAAAAAGCCTTGTAATCCATCCAGCTTCAACCACCCATGAACAGCTTTCAAAGGAAGAACAGGCAGCTTGCGGAGTAACTGAGGATTTTATCAGGCTTTCCATAGGAATAGAGGATGAAAAGGATCTTATTGCCGATATTGAGCAGGCACTTTCCGAGGTTTGAGCATGGAAACTTCTACCCAAGTTCCTTCCTTTAAAAACTTTTTTTCAGGAAAAAAAGGCCAGAATCTTGGGATAGTCCGTCCAATGAACTATGAAATCCCTGAGATTTTCAGGCTCGAAAGTGGAAAAACTCTTTCCCGTGTCAAAATAGAGTATGAGATGTATGGGAAGATGAACGCAGATAAGAGCAATGTTATTTTGATCTGCCATGCTCTTACCGGTGATGCCCATGCTGCTGGATTTCATTCAGGAGACAAAAAGCAAGGCTGGTGGAACATCGTAATTGGCCCAAACAAAGCCTTTGATACGGAAAAATATTGCATCATTTGTTCAAACATAATCGGGGGTTGTAAGGGTTCTACAGGCCCATCTTCAATTAACCCTGAAACCGGAAAACCATACGGGATCTCTTTTCCTGTACTTACTATCGCAGATATGGTAAATGCCCAGAAAAAGCTTGTCGAACACCTGGGAGTGAAACAGCTTTTTGCAGTTGCAGGTGGCTCAATGGGTGGAATGCAGGTACTTCAATGGACAGTCAGCTACCCTGAAATGATTAAAAAAGCGATTGCAATAGCAACAACCGCATCTTCAACCCCTCAGCAAATCGCATTCGGGGCAATCGGAAGAAAAGCTATAACTGATGATCCTAACTGGAATGAGGGGAACTATTATGGGAAGAAAATTCCTGTCCAGGGCTTGGCCCTTGCCCGCATGATAGGTCACATTACATATCTGAGCGATGCTTCGATGCAGAAGAAATTCGGAAGAGATCCGCAGGAGAAAACAGGTACAGATGGTACAGATCTGCCTCAAATTTTTTCAGATATTTTTCCTGACCGCTTCTCGAATTTTCAGGTCGAAAGCTACCTGAATCACCAGGGAAATACCTTTACGAAGCGTTTTGATGCCAATTCCTATCTTTATATTACAAAAGCTGTGGATTTTTTTGACCTTTCAAAGAACGGGTCTCTTATAGAAGGTCTTTCAGGGGTTACTGCAAAGTACCTTGTAATTTCCATAACCTCAGACTGGCTTTATCCTCCTTATCAATCCCAGGAAATCGTGTCTGCACTTACTGCAAACGGAGCTGATGCCAAATACGAGGAAATCAGGTCCCAGTATGGGCATGATGCTTTCCTCCTTGAAGAAGGGCAGCTTAACTACCTTATAAGAGGATTTCTTTCGCAGGTTCTTGTAGGCGATATTATGTATCAGAATTTCTATTCGGTTTCCAGAAATGAAACAATAGAAAATGCCTCAGTACTCATGGTAAAAAAGAAAGTAAACCATCTACCTGTCGTATCCGAAGACGGAAAACTTGAAGGCATAGTTACTTCCTGGGATATTACAAAAGCCGTTGCCTGCAAAATTACTGGATTAGATGAGATAATCACCCGCGATGTGAAATACGTATACGCAGGCGAAAAGATAGAGACTGCGTCCTCAATAATGGAGGATTACTCAATTTCCGCGCTTCCTGTAATTGACTCTGAGAACCACGTAATAGGTATAGTTACGAGTGAAAGCATAAGCGCGCTTATCGGAAGGTTTAGTTAACTCAGAAAAGCTCAGTTAACTTTCAAAAAGCAAAGGGCACCATTAGGCTCTCTATCAAACCTTTCAATTCAAAATCAATAATTAATAGCTGTCAACAGTTAATGGTAGATTTTAGGTTAATCTACTGAGAACTGCAAACAAAAGAGTAGTTCTCCAACCTGACCAAAAAAGCGAATATGCCCGTTTTGCCAGATTCGATCACTAACTCATGGACGCGACTTGATTACAACTAACTCTAATTTAAATTTACTACTTTTTATCTCCTTCTGTAGAAGAAAACTCCAAGTAGACAGAGGATGCCAGAAGCGCTTTCAAAACAAGGCGCCTTTGTGCTTTTACTCTCCGAAGTGTTTGAGCTCAGTCTTTGCTCAGGTGTCTGTTCCATGTTTGCTGCCTGAGTTCCATTTTTTTGCTCAATACTCTCAGTGCTGTTTCCAGCCTTTATTGCAGTCCCGGTTTCGGTTTTCTTATCAATTGATTCATTGACGGTGTTATTGCTTACTTCATTGCTGACGATTCTGAGTTTACCGCTGTTGCTATGGCTGTTTCCACTACTTCCACTGTTTCCGCTGATGCTACTTGAGCTGCTTTCTTGCAATACAGTTATTGAAGCAGTTTTTGAGTCCTTGTCTTTTCCGTTGCTTACTGTCAGGTTAACTGTATAATTTCCTGGATTTGAGTATATAGTAACCGGGTTTTGTTTAGTAGAATCTTTCATACCGTCATTATCAAAATCCCAGCTCCATGCAACTGCATTTTTCGAAAGGTCTGTAAACTGCACAGAAAGGGGTACATATCCCTCGGTTACATTACTACTGAAATTTGCAATCGGTATCTTTGTTTCCAATTCCTTCTCTGGGAGAATGTGCATGTAGAAGATGTCGAAGTTTCCGTTTCGCCAATCTTCCCACACTATCCTGTCATTGTAGATTGAAGGATTGCGGGCTGATCCGCTTTTAGTGAGTCTAGTTTCCTTGGAAGTGGAGAGATTATACATGTATATATTGGGAGTGGGATAGTCAATTGGAAATTTGGTTTCAACGAAATTACGATAGTCCGTCCACACTATCCTATCTCCGTAGATAGCTGGATCATGTTGTTCTGATTCATTTGTGGTTATCTGAGTCTCTTTGTGAGAAGTGATATTATAAATGTAGATATCAGAGTCGGCTTCCCATACTATTTTGTCCCCATAGATTGCAGGATATTCATTACTTGATCCATTGGTGGTGATCCGGGTCTCCTTGGAAGTAGATAGGTCGTACATATAGATATCCCAATTTGCATTGCGCCCATCCATCCACACAATTTTATCACCATAGATTGCAGTACTCCGTGCTGTTCCATTGGTAGTTATCCGGGTTTCTTTGGAAGTGGAGAGATTGTACATGTATATATCCCAATTTCCATCACGATTATCTATCCATACTATTCTATCCCCATAGACAGCAGGAAATCCCTTTGATGATTTTTTGTCGGTGATCTTAGTCTCTTTGTGAGTAGTGATATTATACATGTAGAGATCTTCATTTCCATTGCGATTGTCTGCCCATACTATCCTATCGCTGTAAATAGCAGGAAAGTAATGATTTGCTTCATCGGTGGTAATCTGGATTTCCTTGGAAGTGGATAGATCATACATGTAGATATTGGCGTTTCTGCTGTAATTATCCCCGCTGCGCCAATCCATCCATACTACGCTATTCCCATAGATAATAGGATACTGCTGATCAGATTCATTAGTAACGATTGGTGTTTCTTTAATGGTAAATTGACCATCTACATGCTGCATAGGAAGTGTCGTAAGCGGGAGATAGTCGATATCACTTCCGTTAATATTATAGGATAAATCACAAATTCCGTCCTTATCTGAATCTGCACAGATCTGGGAAAAACCAGTTCCATCTGGCTTCGCCCAGTAATTGCCACCAATATAAGATCCACCTACAATATTAGTGCCTGAAGTTTTTGTAGTATTCCAAGCAACAGGAAATATTCTGGCTCCATGTCCTATAGTTTCTGCAGTATAATAGCTGATTGTGTCGTTAAAGACATTGACTGTATTATTGAATATATTGTTATAGAACCGATTCGTTTGATTAAACGGTCTCGTATAGGCAATTCCATTCAGATATACTCCACATTTTTTATTTAGCTCCACCTTATTATTTGCCACCAAATTGTCTGAAGAATCTTCTCCCACCCATATTCCAATATTGTTGTTTGAGATAGTATTATTTAGTAGCGAATTTCCTCCTCCCCATCCTTTGATCCAAATTCCTTTATCACTACAAGTCGTCAGGGTGTTATTATTAATTATATTCAGCGATGAATGATATTCCATAGAGATGCCGTTACTACAATTCACAACAGTATTATTTTCTATCTTATTGGAATAAGATTCCCAGAGGCTAATTCCAGAATATGGACTATTTGAAATATAATTCCCGAGGACTTTGTGGTAACCGCATTCAATCAACCCTATACTACCATTTAAAAGAGTATTATTAAGCAAAACACAGCTACTTGGTCCTTGATAAACATCAATATTTCCTTTAACAACTAGATTGTCAAAAATTGTAAAATTAGAACCATCAGAGCCTTGTATATAGATACCTGAGTTTAAAATTACGTTTTTCTTAATAGTGGAATTGTAGCACTCATTAGCTCCAATACCTGATTCTAAAATGTTATTTTTAACAGTACAGTCTTCAATTTTAGGATACCCGTGTTCACCCGTAGGACCTTGTAAAGCTAAATTTTCTTGTATATTAAATCCGCTTACAGTAATATTGTTTACACTCAGTTTAAAAGCTCGAACAGTAGTATTCTCAGGGTTTTCAGATTTAGAAAGGATGCTTATGTTCTGTACCCTTATATCCACACTTTCATTATAACTTCCTGGAGAAACTAAAATCACATCTCCGGGGAATGAGCTATTTACTGCTTTCTGAATAGAGACAAAATCAGCCTCCGCATCATAATCTACCGTAATTTCCTTTGCCGATGCCGCAGATGATATGGAGATTAAGAAAATGAAAACCAGACATGTTACTATTAGATACAACTTTTCTTTATTTCTCACTTATTTTTCCCTTCTCGACTACTTATAAAAATTAATCAGACAGTATATGCATTCTGATGATTTTAAAAGTTTTCTTCAGACGTTGATTAGAAAAACCTTTAATTTGAAAGAATTTTTATGGACAAGGATCGGATTGGAGTTCACGATATATGAGAATACAGGATATCTATACAGAAAATATAAAGGAAAATCTTGAGAATTTAAATAAGTTGATTCAGGCTAATAAAAGTAAATTAAAATAGAGAGTAAGGGTCATTTATTATCTAATTTATTAATAACCATTCTTCCTGATGGCAAGCAGGAATCCTAAATAATCTGACCATCGTGCTACGTTAGGTTAAAAAAAGAGACCATGTATTGAGTTATTAATTTTTTAAATATTTAAGCTGGAAATAAAAGTTTTTAAGCTGGAAATGAGGATTTTTTGTTTATTCGAGATAATATCCAACACAACTTGATAGCATCTTCTGTCATTACTTTCTTACACAAATGCGTGGCTGGAACCGGCTACTTAAAAACTGAATAAAAATGAAATTACCACATACCTTGAAAAAATGAAGTAAAAAACCAACAACAGTATCAAGTAAATGCCATCGCTATTTGAAAAGCAGCGAAAAGTGATTTTAATTTTATCCTTCAAGGCTAATATATCGTTTTGTCAGATCCTATACATTGTATCAGTTGCTAAGTTTATCTATATCTTTCATGCTCTTGTTTAGATATTTTAATTAAAGCTATCACAAAGGTAGAGATGGATATTATAGCGAGTATTGTCAGGTTTACAGGGCTGGTTAGATCTGAGAAATTATTGAAAAATGGACTGGTAATAGAATAACCAACACTACTTATAGCAGACGTGTTCGCAGGATGCAGACCATAATAGGCTGCCTCTGTAATTACTACTATAAGTGGTACTAAAATAGCTATTAAAAAACTGCGTATTAAAGTGTCAAACCTCATTCTTGATCAGCTTTATAACTGCACTCTAGAATATAAATACGTTTATTTCAACCAACATTTTATGAATTTTTTGAAAAATGTGGAAACTTTCCATAAGCTGTATTACAAAATAAAAAGACCTCTCAAACTTGATTTTTTGATTTTCAAATTATTATGGACAACCCGATTGGAATTCACGATTGTAAATTAAAAGAGAAATATTCAGCTGGAAAATAGGCTAAAAAGAAACCCCCAACTGGCGGAATAGTTAAAACATTATTCAGCCAGTTTTTCAGGGACCTGATGTACCATTGGATTTGTTGCACTTTTATTTTCTTTTGAGAAAATCCCTTTCATTCCTCCTGAAATGAGAGTTGCTATATCCTTTAACGCAATGCCCTGCTTGAACCCTTTGGGAAGTGCGACATATTTAGGGCTCCAGACAGGATTGAATTTCTCTTTAAAATCTCGAAGCCCTTTATAGTTATAAAAGTGCTCTCCATGAGCAAAAATTATAGACCCTATTTTATTCCAGATCGGGGCAAACTGCCGATTTTCAAGCCCTGAAAGGGGAGCCATTCCAAGGGAAAAACGTTTGTATCCTTTTTCTTTTCCCCAAAGCATGAGCTTGACAAAAAGGTATTCCATTGTCCGGTCAGGGGCATCAGGATTATGGCGCATAAGATCAACGCTGAGTTCTTCCTTTTCTGCTGCAGTCCATAGGTTTGCAAAAGCAACGATTTCAGCTTCGTTTTTGACAAGGGCAACCGGGAAATTGCTTAGGTATTTCTCATCAAAATACCCAATTGAAAACTTTTTTTCCTTTCCTGCTTTCATCTTCAGCCAGGCATCAGAAATCCGTTTTAGTTCAGGCATGAGACCTACGGCTTCTTCAGGAGAAACAATTTCAAACTTATATCCCTTTTTCTCTACGTTCTTTATTGTATAGCGGAAATCTTTGCTTGCACTTCCTTCCAGTGTAAAAGATTCAAGGGGAACTTTTGCCTCTTCCCCGATTTTTATCAGGGTCAAGCCAAGGTCAAGATAAACAGGAATATATTTTTCGCTAACCTCATAAAAGGCAGCTCTGCCCTGGTGTAATCTACTCATTTCATAAAAATCCCAGATAAGCTCTTTTGCCTGAGTGCTGGTTCCAACTATGTCTCCCATTGCAATCCAGGTTTTTCCAGAAATCCCATACATCAAAAAAGCTTTTTTTTCATCATCGAAGAGCAGATATTTGTCTCCTTCAAATACTAGGTTTCCTGAGGTTTCGGAACTTTGATTAATAATTGTTTTTGCAAGTTCCATATCTTCTTTTCCTGGCATGTGAATATCTTTGGAAAATGGGCTCAACATCTTTATGGTTCCAAAAACCAGCAGCAGGAAGAAAACTCCAACTGTTGCCCTTAAAAAGCTGGATGCCTGGGAATTAATCCCAAATTGCCACCAGAGTTCGTTTGAATAATCTACATTCCTGTATGAAAAAAACCCAAGCCAGACAAAGCTTACGAACACCAGAGTTATAGCAATTATATTCTTTACGCTAAACGACTGGTGTATAAGCGAAGATTTTCTGTAAAAATATTTCCTGTACGGAAGCAAAAAGAAAAATATGGCAAAAAGGACTAGAGCTTCAGCATAATTAAAGTCTTTAAGAAGAGCAAAAACCCCACCCATAAAAAGAACGGCAAGGGAGAGGATATAAGCTCCATCGATTCTTTTCCAGAGTCCGTTTGAGAGGAGCAGGAGCAATACACCCATTATGCTACCAAAGAATCTGGACACTTCTATAAGGGGCAAAGGAACAATGTAAGTGAAATCGTGGAGATATTTGGGATTTGAAGGTAGGGCTCCGGATAAAAGAAGGGAAATGCCTCCAAGAAAAGTAAGAACAGAAAAGATCTGAGGTGTCAGTTCTGAAAGGTTTAAATAGGTAGCTTTTCCAACTTTTTTGAGTAATTCGGCTCTCTCTTCATATTCATAGAAAATGAGGGCCAGGAACCCGATCAGAAAAGGAACAAAATAATAGATTGCTCTGAAGAGAAGCAGGGGTCTTACTATGTCAACTGCGGCAAAATACGGATCCAGCATAAACAGCATAAGGGTCTCAAAGACTCCCAGCCCTCCAGGTACAGTACTTATTAGACCTATGATCTGCGCCAGCGCAAAGAATACAAGTACATGGAGCAGGGTAAGATGTGGGTTTGAAGGCAGAAGAAAATAGATAATGCTTCCTGAAACCAAGTAATCTATTGAAGATAAGGCAAGCTGCAAGAAAGCTATTTTTGGTTCAGGAATTCTGATTTTATATTCCTTGATTGTAAGATTCCGCTTCCAGAACGAGAGAACAAAATAAACAATAACAAATAGCAGTAGTAGAATTCCGATGACATTTAATTGAATAGGGATCTCGGGTGCATAGTCAGACAGCTTGACAGGATAAAATGTGAAAAGTAGACCTCCAACAAAGCAAAAACCGATCCAGAAAGTGGAAATACAAAAAACTATGATGTCCCATATTTGGCGTAGTTCAAATCCATATCTTGAATATAATCTATATCTGAGAGAACTGCCTGTCAGTATATTAAAGCCAATGTTATAACTTATCGATGTGCTGATAAAAGAAGCCTTAGCAGTCTGTTTATAAGACAAAGGGTGATTAATATGACGAACTGCCAGGTAATCGTAACTTGTTAAAATAAAATAACTTATAAAAGTTAAGAAGAATGCAAGCTCAATATGTTTCAGTGGAGTACTGGCAATACTTTTGACAATATACATCGAATGCAAATGATGTACCTGTCTATCCAGAGTCCATAAAGCCAGGGAAAATATAGTTACTGGCAGGAGGTAGCTTACAAGCCTCTCTACATTAAGGTTTTTTTTTCTCATACTTCCTCTGTCTGTCATCGAGATCAACGTTTTTTCTTTATATCTTACCCTTTTTTAGTTCGCATTCTAACTTTAACTCTGATCTTAACATACTAAATTATTTTTCCTTAAGATATATACATCTTAGCATCTGATTCCAGAAGAATTTTCAAAATATTTATTCTTTAGGTATATAACCTATTAAGTTACCTGCTGAAGAAGAGTTAAAAGAAGAAATAATCATCAACTCCGTGAAAAAGAGAAAAACGAAAAAGAGAATTTTTTTAAACGGTATGCGTTGAATCAGGTATAAGTATTCATGCTCAAAACTAGGGTCAGTAGACCATGAATCTCGAAAAAAGTGAAATGGCAATGGTATTAACTGACACTGTCATAAAAAATAGAAAAGTTTTTACAGCAAAATCAAGGGACGTTTGCCTCCATCTAATCCTTTATTTTAATCCTGAAAAGTGGAGTTTCAGGGAGGAGTGTCTAACGGGATCTCCCTTTTTTCAGCAGGCTTGAAAGTAACCAGTCTGGGATTCTTCTCAACTTCGACTTTTCCACTGTTTCTGACTACCGGTAATGCTTTTTTTGTAACAGCTAGTTGTTTATTT
>DASXVB010000291.1:0-5148 GCA_036504475.1 Methanosarcina sp. | reverse complement strand
AAATACATGTTTTATGGAGTCAACAGTAACTATAGAAAACGTGGTAGCATCCACCACGTTAGCAGAAGAGTTCGACCTGCAAAAAATAGAATCAAGGCTAGAAGGCGCAGAATATAACAAAGTGAAATTTCCCGGCCTCGTTTATAGGATTGAGAATCCAAAAGCTGCTTTTCTAATTTTTACTTCTGGAAAAGTGGTTTGCACTGGAGCTAAGACTGTTAAGAATGCTCATGTTGCTATAGTTAGTCTGGCTAACACACTCAAGTCTATTGGCTGCGAGAAGATGAATCTGAAGCCTAATATTCATGTTCAGAACATTGTAGCCACAGCCGATTTGAAAACAAACCTAAACCTGAATACTATTGTTATAGCTTTTGGCATGGAGAACGTCGAGTACGAGCCAGAAGTGTTTCCTGGACTTGTCTATAGACTCGAAACTCCTAAGGTAGTAGTGCTCATATTCAGCTCTGGAAAGTTAGTGATTACAGGGGGAAAATCTCCTGAAGATTGCGAGGAGGGGCTACGGATTATAAGAACACAGTTTGAGAACTTAGGACTTCTTTATTGAAACTTTATAAAATTAACTTTATGTACCATTTTCCCAGAAGAAAAAGCTACTCAATACCTATAAAATAAACAAGCTTAGTGTCAAAATCCAGTGATGAACGTAGAATTAAAAATCACTAGATTTTTTAATTAACTACAATTCTTGTGATTACATTTCTGGCTGAGATCTTAAGACATCGAATATTGTAGTTTCTGCCTCAACTAGTTACATTTTTATTTATGAATCGATTCCAAAACTCAGAGTTACATCCTTAAACCTCGAATTTGAATACTCAATAGATATTCAAGTTTTGAAAATGTCTTTGGATTTTTTATTAATATGGAAGTAATGTTAGTTTTGAGATGAGCTAAACCAATATAATATATAAAAAATATATGATAAGTTTTATTTATGATTCATTACTCAAAATTCACTTCAATTTATTTTTTCGCGTTTATATTTCTCTTTAATTTTTTCGATCATTTCCTCATTAGCTTCAATAACGAAAGCTCCTATATACCCGCATTCTTTGCAATGATAAACTGTACCTGCATACCCGCCAACTTCATAATATAAATCTGCGTTTCCGCAGACAGGGCAAACTTCGATGAGTTTTTCCTGGATCAGAGCAATTCCTCCTTCAAAATGGTTTTCAATATCGAATTGTTAAATATATATAAGAAGGATGATTTTAATAAAGATATTGTGTCTACTAATCAATATCTAAAGGTATTAGCCAGTATTTAGGGAATCCTGATAAGAACACTAGCCAGTATCAAAGAATCTTGAAAAACTCAGAATTCCAAATAAATTCCCAATTTTACACAAAACGATTCAAGGCCTACAGTGAGTAAAAAATGACTGAAATGATGACCCCTGCAATGCGCCAGTACTACGAAGCCAAGCAGGCATATCCTGACACCCTGATCTTCTTCCGCATGGGAGACTTCTACGAATCCTTTGGAGAAGACGCAAAAACTATTGCAAAAGAACTTGAGATTACGCTTACAGCCCGGGGCAAGGATAAATCAGGAGAGAGAATGCCACTTGCAGGAATACCCTATCATGCAATTGACACCTATCTGCCGAGACTAATAAATAAAGGGTATAAAGTAGCAATTTGCGAACAGCTTGAGGATCCGAAAAAGGCAAAGGGAATTGTAAAGCGAGGGGTTGTCAGGGTGGTCACACCTGGTACAGCAATTGATTCTTCAATGTTTTCAGATGCTTCAAACAATTATCTCATGGCAGTTGCTGGGCGAGAAATCGGAAATTCCGGGAAGAACAAGAAAAATGAAATCGAAATCGGCGTATCCTTTCTTGATATTTCGACAGGGGAATTTCTTACAACGCAGTTTCGGGACTCGGAAAGCTTTGAAAAACTTCTAAGTGAACTTGCCCGCATGCGGCCTTCCGAATGCATCCTGCCCCCATCCTTGTATGGAAATCTTGACCTCGCAGATCGGCTGAAAGCTCAGACTATTGTTCAAGAGTTTGCTCCCGACATTTCAGGAGCAAAGGAAGCGAGAGAAAAGCTGAAAACCCATTTCAAGGTTGCAACCCTTGAAGGCATGGGCTGTGAGAATCTAGATTTTGCAGTATATTCGGCTTGGGCTGCCCTAGAATATGCACAAACAACGCAGATGCGGGAGCTTTCCCATATCAATACCCTCAGAACCTACTCGAATTCTGAATTTATGATCCTTGATTCCGTAACCTTACGGAATCTCGAAATAGTAAAAAACGTGCGAGATGAAGGAGATGAGAATTCCCTTTACCGCACTCTTAATTGCACTAAAACGCCAATGGGAAGTCGTACCCTGAAAAAGTGGCTTTTGAAACCTCTTCTTTCCGTAGAAAAGATCAACCTTCGGCTCGATGCTGTAGAGGAACTGGCAGCAAATCCTCTTCTCCGCTACGATCTCAGAAACTGGCTTTCAGATATAAGGGATATAGAACGCCTAGTAGGCAGGGTAGTATATGGAAACTCAAATGCAAGAGACCTTGTAGCCTTGAAAAAATCCCTGGAAGCCCTATCTCCTATCCGGGATTCCCTTCTGGAAAATGTTGAGTCTGAACTTTTAAAGCAGGTAGCAATTGGGCTTGAATCGTTTTCCGAACTTGAAAATCTGGCTGAAATGATAAACAAAGCAATAGCTGACGAGCCTCCGATATCGGTTCGGGAAGGAGGCATGATAAAACCTGGATATAATGAAGAACTTGATGAACTCAAGGATATTGCAAGCAACAGCAGGCAGTGGATTGCAACATTTCAGCAGAAAGAAAGAGAGAGAAGTGGAATTAAATCCCTGAAAGTGGGATATAATAAGGTTTTTGGATATTACATAGAGGTAACGAATGCAAACAGTAGCCAGGTGCCTGACGATTATATCCGAAAACAAACCATGGCAAACGCCGAACGTTTTTTTACTCCTGAACTCAAGGAAAAAGAAAGCCTTATCCTGACAGCCAATGAAAAAGCTGTAGCTCTTGAATATGAAATCTTTACGCAAATTGTCCAGACGCTTTCATCCCATTCAAGAGAACTCCAGGAAACTGCAGAAAGAATAGGCGCGCTTGATGTCCTTGTAGCTCTGGCCGAAGTAGCGGAAAACAATAATTACATCAGACCCCAGCTTAATGACGACTGCAAGATATTGATACGGGATGGAAGGCATCCGGTAGTTGAAAATACCGTACCTAGTGGCTTTGTCCCAAATGACACAGAAATGGACTGTAAGGAAGACCAGTTTTTGCTGGTAACAGGCCCGAACATGGCAGGCAAATCCACTTACATGCGCCAGACTGCTCTTATAGCTATTATGGCTCAGGTAGGTTCTTTTGTCCCTGCATCCTATGCTTCTATAGGGATTATTGACCAGGTCTTTACAAGAATAGGAGCATTTGACGACCTTGCAAGCGGGCAGAGTACCTTTATGGTAGAAATGGTTGAACTTGCAAATATCCTTAATAATGCAAGCCCAAGAAGTCTTGTGCTTCTTGATGAGATTGGCAGGGGAACAAGTACTTATGATGGGTACAGCATTGCAAAAGCTGTTGTAGAATTCTTGCATAACAGGGGAAAAGTGGGAGTAAGAGCACTATTTGCAACTCATTATCACCAGCTCACGGCTCTTGAAGAGAAGTTAAAAAGGGTCAAAAACTATCACATCGCAGTAAAAGAGGAAGGTCACGAGCTTGTCTTTCTGCGAAAAATCGTGCCGGGAGCAACAGACAGGAGTTACGGGATCCAGGTCGCAAGGCTTGCAGGTGTCCCGGAAAAAGTAATCGAAAGGGCAAACGAGATTCTCAAGGAACTCGAAAAAGAAAACGTGCTTGAAGAAGCCGAAGAAAGTGAGAATGGAAAAAAGAGGAAAAGCAAAGCAACAGCACGTTATACTCAGATGATGCTTTTTGACCCTGAAAGTAGTGGTGGAAGTTCTACGAAGGTAAACATGCCCAGCCCAGTGGAAGCAGTTTTGAGAAAGCTGAATGTAGAGGAGATGACACCAATAGAAGCCCTCAATAAACTCCATGAGCTGAAAAGGATGATCAATTGAAGGGCAATTAAAAGATTCACAATGAAAATTTTCTGGTTTGGACGGAGTAAAGGAATGATGGAAGAATATATAAAAGGAAAAGAAAAAATTCAGGCAAATAAAATCCGAATCCTCGATAAGGATACAATAAACAAAATCGCAGCAGGAGAGGTAATAGAGCGTCCTGCTTCCGTAGTAAAAGAGCTGATAGACAACTCAATCGATGCAGAAGCTACAGATATTCGCATTGAAGTTGAAAAGGGTGGAAAACGCTCTATTCTTGTCCGAGACAATGGATGCGGAATGAGTAGAGAGGATACCCTGCTTGCATACAAAAAACATGCAACGAGCAAGCTCACGCGAATTGAAGATCTTAATACTATTTCTACAATGGGGTTCAGGGGTGAAGCACTTTCGTCTATTACTGCTGTTGCAAAGGTGGAGATCCTTACCAGGCGTCCTGAAGAAATTACAGGCACTCGGATCGTGGTTCATGGGGGAAAAGTACTTGAAACTTCGGACGCGGGCACAGCCTCAGGCACGGCTGTGCATGTAAAAGACCTGTTTTACAATACTCCGGCAAGGCAGAAATACCTGAAAAGCGACCGTACTGAGCTTGCCCATATTACCGACACGATCATGCAGCTTGCCCTGGCAAATCCGGAGATTTCCTTTACTCTGCTGAGTGAAGGAAAGTCAGTCATAAGAAATGCGGGCTCAAGCGAGCCTTTCAAAAGCATTGTAAATCTTCTGGGCCCAGATACAGCTCGTTCAATGTTTCCCCTAGAATACAGGACTGAAGATTTTGAGATCAGGGGATACATTTCAAAGCCCGAAACCACGCGAGGAGAAAGTGACCAGCTTTTCCTTTTCGTGAATACCCGTCCGGTGACCTCAAGAGCCATTAATAAAGCTATTCGTGAAGGCTACTATACAAAAATCCCCAAAGGGCGCTATCCCGTGGCAGTACTTTCCATGATTCTTGATCCCAGAGAGGTAGATGTAAATGTGCATCCCCGCAAAGCCGAGGTACGTTTCAGCCGAGAAAAAGAACTTGGAGAC
>DASXVB010000290.1:0-6880 GCA_036504475.1 Methanosarcina sp. | reverse complement strand
AGCGAACGCAGAAATTCTTAATCTTTTAAATACTCAGAAAGTTTTCGTAAATGTTTTCTATATCCTTATTTATGGGATTGCAGGATTCGGGATTGCAAATACTCTGATTACCATTGTTGCCCAGAGAAACCGAGAAATAGGCATCTTAAAAGCCATGGGAGCCTCTCAAAAAAGCATAATGATAGTCTTTCTTTTCCAATCTGTAATTCTCGGAGCTATTGGGCTGGTTTTGGGCACTATTCTGGGTTATATTGCAATCATTACTCTGCAGAGTTATAAAATCGCGGTCCCTCAGGAAATGTATTTTGGGCTCCAGACCCTTCCTCTTGAGGTAGAACCTCTCAACTTCGTATATGCTGCTTTCTTTGCTCTCATAATCAACATAATCTCAGGTATCTACCCTGCGAGGAAAGCTGCAAAGCTTGACCCTGTAAAAGCCATAGAAAGTGCCTGATATATAATCTGCTTTTTACGGGTATGAAAAAGTTATTTTCTATTTGGTTTTAGCTTAGAATCTATCTACAAAGTTAAAAGTACTCACTTAAAATTTGAGGACTTATGCATATGAACTGAAAAACAGAATCAGTAAATCCTTGACTGATTAAATCTCAATAATTCTAATGAGGCACGAAAAAATATGATAGAAGAAAGCCCAATTATCGAGCTTAAAAACCTAACAAAAACCTATAAAAACGGAATTGAATTCCATGCTCTCGATAATGCGAATCTGAAAATCAAAAAGGGAGAATTTGTGGCAATCGTAGGGCCATCAGGTTCAGGCAAAAGCACACTTATGCATCTAATAGGCCTGCTAGATACTCCGAGCTCAGGCACCCTATTAATAGACAAAAATGATGTGACAAATCTATCTGACAAAGAACGTTCCGAAATAAGGAACCGGATGCTTGGTTTTGTCTTCCAGTATCATCATTTGCTTCCTGATTTCACAGCCCTGGAAAACGTAATGATGCCACTTTTGATTGCTGGAAAAAAGAGGAAAGAAGCAAAGGAAATTGCCGAAAAGCTCCTTACAGAAGTAGGGCTTGAAGACCGAATGGATCACAAGCCTGGTGAACTTTCAGGAGGGCAGAATCAGAGGGTTGCAATAGCAAGAGCATTGAGCTGTTCGCCTGCAATTGTGCTAGGAGATGAACCTACAGGCAATCTTGATACAAAAACTGGCGAAATGATATATGAACTACTCCGGCGGCTGAATAAGGAGTATAATCAGACCTTCATTGTAGTTACTCATAATGATGATATGGCCTCAAAAGCTGATAGAATCATCAGACTTGTGGACGGTAAAATTACAGATCAATAAGGAAAAAAATACATGATAGCAATTATAGCAATACTGATTGCTATAAAAAATATTAATCTATTTGTTTGTTTTGGAAATTGCATGCTCATTTCCCATTATCTCTTAAAATACAATAGAGATCAATATATAAAAATATCACTACTGTTTGTATAAAGAGTAGGCGGAAAATACAGGTAGATGTCAGATTTTAGACCCTGTACCCAATAAGCATACTACTTTTTCAGAATTGTTTTATTTAAAAATATTTGATCAAATCTTTACTTTATGGATATACAGGTTCAAAAATTATCAATTAAAAATCAATTTAAATTTCTAAAAAGTATTTGAAGAGATTAACGAAAGCCTGGAAGAGTTTTGTTCCTCTTACTATAGCCCCCGATATAGTAAACTCCGAAAATATCCCATAAATAGATTCGGATTAGAACTTCTTCCAGGCAATTCTTTATTCACATATCCTACCAGTCACTTCCCATTTGTGTTGATCCGTCCGTTTTGTCTACCGTGGTTTTTGATCCGCGGTTTTTGATCCATTCGCTTTTATCCGTTCGCTTGATCTGTTCTCTTCAGTTTACACAATATATAATAATTTCCAAATTTATTTAAAATTAATTATATGAAAAATTGTTTCTGAACAAATAATATTTCCGTGTAAAATCTTTTTTTAGCGGACAACAATTTAATATTAATTATAATTTTATTAGCTTTTATTATTTACTAAGTTTTTTCAAAAATTCAGCGTTAAGCTTTTTCTATAAAAATCAACATTGATTAATTCTAAATCAAATTCCTGACTTCAATAAAATCGAGAATCACTACAAATGAGCTTTAGAAAATTAGGCTCTGTAGAAAACCTATCTAAATCAGTTGCAATAGGCTGAAAAATTAATTACAAAAATATCAGTCCGTTCAGTTCAAATTAATGAGAACTTTTTATGTTAGAGGACTTCTACAGAACTCTCTGGGGATAATTATTAATGAACTCGTATCCAATTCTTTGAAACATTCGTTTTCCCAGGGTAGAAAGGAGAAATCCAAATAAAACTTTGCGGGACTGAAGAGAATGTAAAGAATAAAAGTATAAGTAATAGCACTAATAATATTGGTGCAAAGAGCTCAGTTAACAAAAGTAGTCAATATTTGCTAGTAGTTTCGGACAATGGGTTGGGTTTTCCGGAAGACCTTGATTTCAGGAATACTGGTTCTCTAGGTCTACAACTTGTAAACATTCTTGTTGAACAACTTGAAGGTACGATCGAACTGCAAAAAGGTGTAGAAGCTACCTTTAAAATATTATTTAGGGAAAACAACTGATTATCCGGAGGCTTATCAAATATTAAAGGGGAGATACAATGAAAAAAGCAAAGATTCTGGTTGTTGAAGACCAGAATATCGTGGCTCTTAATATAAGAAACAAACTGAAGAATCTTGGTTATACTGTGCCTGGTACTGCGTCTACAGGAGAGGAAGCTATAAGAAAAGCAGAATTGACGAATGCAGACCTTGTTTTGATGGATATTATGTTAAAAGGAGATATGGATGGAATTGAGGCTGCACGTGAAATTAAAAACCGGCTCAGAATTCCAGTACTATATCTTACCGCCTATACTGATGACGAGACTCTTGAAAGGGCAAAAACAACAGAACCTGCAGGATATATCTCGAAACCCTTTAAGGAAGAAGATCTGCACAGCAATATAGAAATGGCACTCCACAAACACAGGACTGAAAAGAAAGAAGCCGAAAAAGAAGCTGGAAATGAAAATGAAAAAACTACTGAGTAAATTTTCCACTATGCTTCAGGAGCTGTTATTTCTTATAAATGCTTAGAGGAAACCTAATTGGGCACGGAGAATTCGAAAACCTGAAAAATAAAGTTGAAAGTAAAGAGAATAATCTAAGGCACTAACGGGAGAATCCTCTAAATCTCTTTATCAAGACACAATTGAAAACTGAAAGTATGTCATCACACATTTTTAAGATAAAATTTTCTAGGTGGCCATTGGAAAAAGTATAAAGTTCCAATATTGTATAATCTCTTGATATCCTGTACCACCTAAGTTACCGACGGAACAAAAAATAATCTATTTTTAAATATTCCTCCTAAGTGAGTCAAAAAACAATTTTTTTCTCCAGGACTTAGACTTCCTGGCTCAACTTAATATCTTCCTTATATTCAACTCTCTTGATGAGATACGTTCAGTACGTTACTTATAGATTAATCCGCTTGAGCTCAAAGTAAGCAAAACGGACACCGTCCTCCCGAAAAGGAACTCGGACTGCAGAGCCGCAACTCTGCCGACTCGAGCGCCTAATCTGGTTTTGTATAAATTTCTTCCATTTTATGCAACAATCTATGGAATTCCTCATGCTTTCCAGAGCCTATTATTTCATTTTCTAAAATCTCAAAAGCCTCTAGCAACTTTTTTTGAACAGATTCTGAAAGATAGGCATCAGCCATAGGAAAAAGATTATTGTCTTCTTTCTCAACATGCTGAGTAAGAAGCCGAATATAGGCTCTTGAGCTCTCAACCATATCTGGTAGTTTCCTGTGTTCTTCTTTTTTGGAGACTATCTTTTCAATTCTGCTGACATACTGCCTTCCCTCTTCATGCTCATTTTTAAGGGAAGTTATCAGCTCTCTCGAATCTGGAATTTCTGATTTTTCCATTTCAGGGAAAAGGTAAGCTTCTTCTTTTGTGTGGTGGCATTTATCAACAAATACTTTCATAAATTCTACGAGTTCCTGAAGATGTTCCTGCTTTACGTTTCTCCCAGTTTCTATATTTTTACATACATCGTCAAGGATTTTCAGCATCAGTTTGACAGCTTTATGTTCTTCTTTCAGATCATCCGTTGGTTTCATTTTGCTTTCCACTCCCTATTTTGAAAACTCAAAACCTGAATACGTTCCCATATCCGGCGAACGACTTTTTCTCTCCTATCTTTATATTTTTTAGTCTGAATTTCAGAGTCTCAGGAATAGATAAATAATATGCATTTAGATATTAAATACTAAATATACTGCAATTGGGGGTTAACAAATATGGAAGAACGTCGGGAAGGATGTTGTGAAGGGCATCAAGAAGAACACAGAGACCTTGAGCACGAAGAGTTACTGGAGAGTATGAGTGATAAACTAGGTTTTACTCCTCATATCCTCGAGATCCTCGGAGAGCTTGACAGCGAATCCCTTAAAAAATACAACCGGTGCAATAACAAATTACTGTCGGACGGCGCCCTGCCTGCAAAAGTAAAAATCCTGGTAGCGCTTGCAGTCGTTGCATCCAAGCAGTGTGAAAGGTGTACGGTTGTGCAGATGCAGAGTGCACTCAAGAATGGTGCTACCAAAGAAGAAATTCTGGAACTTATGGATGTTATCTTCATAACTTCAGGGGCACCTGCAGTCGCAGCTTGCAGGGATGCGTTAAAACTGCTAAAGTAAGATTAATTTCCTATTTTTATAATAATATTTATAAGGTGCAGTGCAAGTTTACAATGCATCTATAAACAATTTTTTATTTTTGTAGTGTATTATCGAAAATTCTCCCGTTTTCGAATTCTTGTATCAAAACCATATAACAGGCACAGATTGTACTATATACTACAACTTCAAACTGGTCTCATTATTTTAGATTTATCTTATAGAACCATGAAGAAATTGAAAATTTTCAACTTATTAATTCATTGAGTAGCTACTCATTGTACCAAAGATGTACATGGCGACGACAAAATTAAGAAATCAAGTCTGACAATTACCTTACCGCGCCTAATAATCGAAGTATCGTATTCATATTAACTGGTTTATAATTTGTTAATTCAACAGAAACATTTATTGTTTTTTTGTTATAATTTATAAATGGGTAGTCGTTTGGATAGTTATTGTGATGATGACCGTGAACTACCCATCCATTCCAATCAGCAGGTACATCAGCCGGATCATGAGTTAAGAAAAAAGGAATATTGCCGAATGTAAGTCTCGTAGAATCTATAAAATCGATATTGACTGAATAATCATGATTTCCCTTGAAGAATATGATATTGCCATTTAGTTTGCGTATCCAATAATCAGTTGATGAATTTCTGCCAAAAGCAAGATCACCGAGGAAGTATACCTTATCGTTATTGGATATCATTGAGTTCCAGTTGTTTACTAACGTATTGTCCATCTCATCAAGGCTATTGAACGGTCTCTTACAATACTTTATTATGTTGTAATGCCCTAAGTGCAAGTCAGATGTGACAAATATTCGCTTTTCTGTATCGTGGTTATTTTTTTTATTTAATACGAGCATTGTTCTTTCATAAACCTGCTTACTTAGCGCTTCGCGTCTACTAAGCATTCTTTTAAGCAGGAAATCATACTCTACAAGTATTTTTCCATTTTTCAATAAGGTAGCTCGGAGCATTCGATGATTGTATCTATGATCATGTCTTATATTTTTCTGGATTGTTTTGACCTTTTCCTGGCTTAGGTGTTTTGCAATCGTGGAATGAAACACGAATGATTCTATAAAATCAAATCCAGATAGGTTACAGTATTTGCGCAATTTATCCCTTAGGTCTTTTCGAAAAGCAATGAGTTCATCGCTTGGATGAACATCTAAATAAACAACACCGGTATCTGTAAAAACGTCAATACCTTCAATAACATAATCAATTAACCCGATATTACAACAAATCGATCCGAAGTCGTTGACTAGTCTGTTTTCATCATTGGTGCTAAATGGTCCGACTAAAGTAATGTGCGGTATTGGTCTCGACACATAAATGTTGAATTGTCTGCTTGTGTGTAAGACCAATTCTTTTATATCACATTTCGCTCTTCCAAACATTCTGATTTCGATCAAATATGGAGATCCCATTAGAGTCAATCCAGATTTACCTCAATCTAATAAAATGCTTAATAAGATCAATTAACGAGATTGTCAAGCATTTCTAGGATTACTATCTAAAAAATTATTGGCAAAACAATTAATAAATTTTTCTATTTAAGAGCGTGTCTTAAAATTAAATCAGAGTCTACAAATAAAGAGGAAACTAAAATTCTTACCAGCGTGTTTTTAGCGTGCTTTTTTTGGGAAGCTTAACTCTTCTTCAACATAACTTTTCCTGAATTCTCAATAAAATCACATATATAAATCTGAATCAAATTAATATTATGGGAGTAAAGAAACTTTTCTTCTGGCTCACAGTAGGATTTATTTGGGGAATACTGCTTATTTCAGTCTTGATTCTCCAGAATATGGGAGTTCTGGCTCAGGAATACGAGCCCGGAAACAATACAAGTTGGATTAGCTCAAGCTCTGGCACTGAAACAATGATCAAGCCTCAGTACGCCGTGCGAAATTTGACCTCAGAAGCTACGGGAAATTTGACTTCTGAAAAGGTTGGAGCTGTAGGAAATACTGAGATCACGGTGTATGAGCAGGAAATTGCCCTTGTTAAGGAAAGGCGAGAGATTGAGTTGCAGAACGGGATCAATCAGGTTAAGTACACAGATATACCTTCTGGAATCGACCCGACTTCTGTTATCCTCGAGGACCCTGAAAATAAGAACAC
>DASXVB010000289.1:0-2817 GCA_036504475.1 Methanosarcina sp. | reverse complement strand
TGAAGATCCACCTACAAGAATCAGAGGCTCTTTGACATCTACTTCCTGTAACTGCTGTTCATAGATCTGTTCTACCACACTATAACATGCAGCTGCAGCCACATCTTCAGGAGTGGCTCCTTTTGCAAGGGAATTTACAAGAGATTGGGTTCCAAAGACTATGCAGTAACTGTTCATGGATACATTTTCGTGCATTCCTTTAACTGCCAGGGCTCCAAGTTCAGTAATATCTACACCAAGACGCTTTGAGATCATCTCAAAGAAACGTCCTGAAGCTCCAGCACAGATCCCACCCATTGTAAACATTCCGGGAATTCCGTCCTGAACCGAGATTGCCTTGTTGTCCATACCGCCGATATCAATAACTGTTGCACTGCCTTTTTGCCTATCAGCAAGATAAACAGCTCCTTTTGAATTGACAGTAATTTCTTCCTGAATAAGTTGGGCTTTTAAACTATTACCAATAAGGAATCGTCCATATCCGGTTGTACCCAGAGCCTGGATTTCTTCCCTGGAAACTCCAGCTTCTTTTAAAGCTTGTGAGTATGCTTCTTCAGCACTTTCAAGGACTTTCGTTGTGGGAACCCAACCCGTACCTATTATTTTGTTATCCCTCATTACAACTGCTTTTGTAGTTGTTGATCCTGAATCTATTCCCGCAGTCAGCCCAGTCTGAACTTCTCTCGAAAGAAGATGCCTGCGCCTGACAATTGTGGTAAGAGCTTCCAGGCGAGTAAGAAGTGTGCCTGCACTGGTACTTTCTGTAAATGAATAACTAATTACCGGGAGCTTGGAGTGATTATGGATGTATCTTCTAACCTCGTTTCGTACAATAGCCCCTTCAGCACAGCGGAAACAGGTGGTAATAAAAACTCCATCTACATTGCTTGTCCCTTCGACAACAGCCTTTGCCCTGGCCATCATAAGTCTCAAATCTCCACTTGCAACCTCAAGCCCGAAATCTCTGCCTATAGTGTCTAAAGATGCAACATCAATTTCAGGATAAACAAATTTTGCATTCACTTTGGCTGCAGCTTCCTCAAACTCGGGCTGAACGCCGGCATACTCGGAACCACATGATACCAGCGCAATTTTGACAAGGCCAGATTCTTCAGAGCTCATTCCTTGTCCTCCGTTTCTGCCGATTCTTTTTCTTCAGCCTTTTCTTCTTCCTCAGGCTTTTCTTTAGGCAAAGACTCCAGAAATACCGCGATTTTGCTTACGAAATCTCGGGCTTCCTCGTCAGACTCAGGATACTTTACCTCGAGTATAGGAACACCTTTTGAGCGGACTAAATACTTAGTCAGCTCATTTGTACGGTTACAACCCACACAGCCAAAGTCTGTTGGTGGGTTTTCAACTATAATTGCAGCTTCTGTCTGTTCTATAAGGGGACCTATGAGTGCCATCCTCCCCCTTACTCCAGCCGGTACTTCAATTGCAGCATATTTAAGACCTAGTTTAGGGTCTTCAGGAGTAATATTAATAGGAGGAGAATCCAGGCTGAGACTTGTAACTTTTCCTCGAATTTGGTTCATCATTGTAAGAGGTTTATGCCCGAAGCGCTCAACCAGGTCGGCCAGAATAAGACTATTTATAGGATAAATGAAAACCTTTGCCAAAAAACTCACCTCGCAAGCTCCTCTTCAATAACTTTTTCCAGGTCTGAAGTTTTAAGCCTGCATTTCGTTTTTCTTTTTTCTGTTACACATTCCTTTGATTCCAGTTCATCAAGTGCAGCGCCTATAGCAGGAAGCATCGCCACTTCTTCCCTCAAAAAATGGAATCCAGGTCTTGGACCTCCACCTCTACTTGCGCGGCAGCGCCTCTCATCACCTGGAGGAAATCCCCTATCCTTTACAAAAATATGATTTTTATCCAGCTGCCGGATTTTTTCGACTACTGCCTGGACATCATCTTTAGCTCCTGATACGATGAGTCCAAAACATGTTTCCTTTACCGTAACTGGAAACTCGGATTCATAGATTTTCATAGCTGCGTCTGAAGGCAGCACTTTATCCGAACTGATTACAATATACTTTGTAATCTCTTCTTTTTTCGTTTCCGTCATCTTTCGTCTCTCCTTAGCCTGGGAGACTTCACCTTCGATAAATCAGTATGTGTGAATCCATCCAAATATTTGAACCCATTAAAGTACTGTACTTACTTAGTAATATATTCATGACATTACTTTTTTTATATATTATGAGTATTATATACGCTTAGTAGTATTAAATTGTTTTAGTATTTATACAATTAAGTCTACTTGCGTACAATTTCAGTTACGTATATCGCATCTCCTTCTTTGATACCGAGGAGTTTTTCAGGATTTATTATCCGGCCGACAATATTAGTTGAGGAAAATCTTTCTCCGGTGGGGCCGAAAAGCTCGTCGTCTCCAAGTCTCACACCTATAGTCCCCATTCTCTTTGCCGCCTGGTTTGTTATCCCTATTTCTCCACCGAGTACCTTATCCGTGGGTGCATTTTCGGGAAGGATTTCCTTATACTTCACGACTTCCTTTTCAGTTTTAAAAAGGTAAGTGTCGTCATATATCATATAAACAGGCAGTTTTCCAACGGTTTTTGTCTTAAGCTCAAGGGCATGGCGTAAAAAATCCACAGATTTAGGGGCTTTTTCAGGGTAAAGTTCGATTTCTATCAGTTTTGATCTGGATACTGCATATGCAGTTACCTTTGCTTCTCCAAGAATCTCAAGGGTTGTTGGTGGATCCTGCCTGACAATTATCGCATCCTCGCTGGTGTATCCGTCTTTTACCAGTTCAACCCCTATGGAAGAAAGTACAGGCTCTACCTC
>DASXVB010000288.1:0-5581 GCA_036504475.1 Methanosarcina sp. | reverse complement strand
CTTGACGTTAAAGCTGATATCATCGCAGCACTTTGCCCGTGCTGTATTTTCCAATTCCGCGTGTCAGCAAAGGAAAACAACCTTAATATCCAGGCTCAAGATCTGGGAGCCCTTGTAGGCAGAAGTCTTGGGTACGACATTCCTGACTCAACCTCCTATACTCTGCAATCGTGGGTTCCCTTTGAAAAGATGGTTTCCCTTATGCAGCCTGAGAATATGACTGACCTGATGGTTGAACTCATGCCTCAAATGATGGCAGCGATGCCAGCTCCGCTTCAGGCAATGATGAAGATGGTCAAATATGTGCCAGGCATGGATGCTCTGATGGGACCAATGATGCCAGTTATGATGCCCAGGCTCATGCCACTGGTTATGCCGAAAGTCATGCCTGACATGCTTAAAGCTGTAGAGAGGAGGGTTCCTATGCCCGATTACATGCGAGAGCAGCTTCCGGACCTTATGCCTAAGGCTATGGATAACTTGATGCCGAATATGCTTCCAGAACTTATTCCTCTGCTGACTCCACGCATGATCGAGTATATAAAAACGCATTAATCATTGGTAAATAAAAACTCACTGACAATTAGTACGTGAGATCTCACTAACGATTATTATATAAGTAAAGATTCGTACACGAGATCTCACTAAAAGTTTTTTAGTACAGGCCAAGAATCAAAGTATTAGTCAATTGAATGTCCCAATTTAGTTGCGTGCAAAAGCTCTGGAAACAGTTTCATCCATAAAAGTGCAATAATTATTGAACCAATTCCACCAAGTAACACAGCAGGTACAACTCCAAACAGGGAAGCTGTTAACCCTGATTCAAATTCACCAAGTTGATTTGATGTACCTATAAACATTGAGTTTACAGCATTTACTCTTCCTCTCATATTATCTGGGGTCTCCAATTGTATTAATGTTAAACGGACGACTACACTTATCACAGCAGATGCTCCTAACAGCACAAGTGATACAAGTGATAAAAGAAAAGAAGTTGATACAGCGAAAACTATGGTGAAAACCCCAAAAAGTATCACTGCAATAAACATTTTGAGCCCTTCGTTTCTCTTTAGAGGTTTTCGTGCCAAAAAAGCAGACGTTATCAATGCGCCTATGGCAGGTGCTGAACGCAGCAATCCCAAACCCAAAGGTCCTATTTTTAAAATGTTGCTGGCATAAACAGGTAATAAGGCTGTCGCACCGCCAAATAAGACTGCAAAAAGATCAAGGGATATTGCCCCAAGTATAGCAGGTTTGCTTCTGATGTAAGCTATTCCTCCGAATATTGAATTTACGGTTACTGATTCTGAGTTTTTGGATTCCTCTATTATTGAAACGAAGAGAATAAGCACACTTGTTGCCAATGCTAATATGCCAGCTACAGAGTACACAACTTGGGGACCTAATGCATAAAGAATTCCTCCAATAGCAGGGCCTATAATAAATGCAAACTGGGCTGTAGAGGCTGATAAAGCAGCTACCTCCGGGAAAATTTCCTTGCTAACAACATTAGGTAGCAATGATTGCATTGGTGGACTTTGAAAAGCATTGGCTGTACTTATGAAAAAGATAGTAACGAGAATTCTCTCTTCGGTAATTGATCCGATATGGCTTTCGTAAGCAAGCAGAAAAATCCCTATACTTTCTACAATTTGACTGAAACAAATTATCAACTTTCGGTCATAGCGATCCGCTACATAACCGACTATAAGAGTGAACAGAAGCATAGGCAAAAACTGAACTAATCCGACAAGTCCTAAATAAATAGGTTTTTGAGTAATTGAGTAAATTTGCCACCCTACAGCAATGGTTAACATTTGAAAAGCAATGGCAGTTGATACACGGGCAGCTAATAAGAATACTAAGGATCTGTTATGTAATATAGGCGGAACTTTAAGCGAGAACATCAGATTGGCTCCTTTTCTCGGCTACTCCTTTATTTAGTGGATTATAAAAATGTCACGTGATGACAGATCCTGATAGGAAGTTAAAATTACTCAGCTCAAAGATGACTGAAACCTTTACGTATCAAACCGATTACGTTGGCGTGTATCAAGTAGTTTTCCAGAGCGAAAGAAGCTATGCATTTTTAGGCTGATAGAAGAGAATGGAAAATGATATAAATTTTGTCAATAAAATTGTTTTAATATATCTCAATAGCTGAAAACTAACCATACCAATTATTTATGCCACTTATTCTGCCAAAAGTTATGCCTGACATGACCAAAGTTGTAGAAAAAAGAGCTTTTACGTCTGATTATATAAAAAGCAGCTTTTGAACTTTTTATCATAAGATATTGATGCTTAATAGACTTTCAAAACTTATTTTCCTGCTGATTCCACACATGATTGAGTATATAAAAACGCACTAATTCTTCGCACAAAATAGTGGGAAAAGGCGAAGGGAGAACTTCAAAATCCCTTCAATCAATTTTTTAAGATTTAACTTTTTAAAAGCTGCCGACAGATTGTTCTTTTATGTAAGCCAGATTCACTTGAACTACCTTGGTGATCTCATTCATAGATTCAGGTATTTACCGCGGCTTTGCCAATCCGATTTTACCTTTACATTCCTTAATGACATCGGAAAAGTTTGCGTATTGCCGGTCTGAACAAGCCTCAAGAGTGTTTATCACTTCACTACGAGCATTAAGTTTTTTAGCTTCCTCTATAAGCTGATTCCTTGTTGCAGGGAACTTCACATCTCTGAAAGCTTGCATAACATTCTGAATACCTTTGAATTCTTGGAGGACATCCGAAGAGCTGTGGTATTCCTTGTCTGGGATGTTTTCAATAGCTTGTATTACTTCGCTACGGGCGTTAAGACTTTTAGCTTTATCAATAAGTTGCATCTTCGTTACAGGATATTTCATCTCTTGAAAAGCTTGTAAAGTTTTCTGAATCGCACTATGTACTTCAGTAGCATTTTCCTGCATTTAATTTCTCCCCCTTATTTTGGTTTTGTTTTCTGTGGAATTTATCCACTTTCAACATTTGGATCAATTTGATACAATTTCACATATTTTTGGTTCTTAGTCACTTTGTGCCAGTGAAAGTGATTTCAAATTGTATCACAAGCAGATTGTATTTATCCAATATAATATCTAGAGAAATATAAATAAGAAACCGATATAAATTAAATGATGATGTTATTCAGTCAAATACTATCATATATTTACTCAGTAACTCGTATTTTTTAAAAAAATCCCCTACTTTTCAGAACTACTTATAAAAACAGAACATAGTTACAAAATAAGAACATAGCTACTAAATATAATGTAGATTGAAATTCTACATATCCTTGTTTCTCTATTTGATCCCTAAGATTCCATAAAAAAGAGTCGTTAATCGATGGGAAAAATCATAGCACTAATTAGAAAGATCAAAAATCAGAAACTAATAATAAAAGGTACCTAGTACCGCGATTCCAAAATATATCCACACGCCAGAACTTTTGAATAGACTTATTGATCAACAAATTTCCACTAAACAAGGAATTTATTTTAGAATCGAAGTATTAGTTTCTTTTTGCCCATACATTGATATCAAACTATTTCTCACAAAATCTTGCATTGATCTACGAATTTTGTTATTTCCTGATCCGCAGTCCCACAGCTAATAAAAAAAGGTTTTCTCGTAATTGTGAGAGTAAGATCGGATTTTCCATCCCATTCAAAACTTCCAGTAATTCCTTTTCCCGAAAGTTCTCCTTTGTTTCCCGGTGGAACGTCGATACCGTAGTCCTGAAGCTTTTTCTTCATACACTCAAACGTATCAGGTGTAACACCAGATACCTTAACGGGCTCACAGCTATTCCTCCCTGTCTGTGCTTGAGCAGATCCAAGAGAAAAAACTAAACACACCAATAGTAGAGAAACTATCAATTTCAGATTCATTCTATACTCCCCTGAACGAACTTGGTCATTTAATTCAACTGGACATACTGATTCAAGAATATAAAACTGATTAATATAAAAATTGAGTGCGAATTAGTATAATAAATTAATAATATATTTCTATTTATAAATATCTATTTTTTATTAACCATAAAACTTGGATACTATTCGAAAAATGCTTGACCCCATACTTTAACGATTGGCAATATGCACAACCTGAAAGGATACTTGATATCATAAACTTATTGTAATCACTACAATATGCCATTGTTGACTTTTCGGAGAGACTCTTAATACACCTTGAAAAACAACTGAAAGAGGTATTAAGAGATTCAGGAGACCTTTTTTTTAAAATTAAGATCTTACGCTCCAGAGAAATTGTTATATAGAAGTGCTTGCATTAAGAATAGGAAAATACGCACAAAGGTAACGTGCTCAAACATACAATTAATAAATTCATAGAAATTCATATCATCAAAAGGAGATTAAAGCTTGGCAGCACAACCGATCTTTATTTTAAGAGAAGGCAGCAAAAGGACTCATGGTTCCGATGCTCAGCACAATAATATTATGGCCGCAAAGGCGGTTGCTGAAGCAGTAAGGACAACTCTTGGGCCCAAGGGTATGGACAAGATGCTTGTAGACTCCATGGGTGATGTTGTTATCACCAACGATGGAGCAACAATCCTCAAAGAAATGGACATCGAGCACCCAGGTGCAAAGATGATCGTAGAAGTAGCTAAGACCCAGGATGCCGAAGTTGGAGATGGGACCACCACTGCAGCCGTACTTGCAGGAGAGTTCCTGACAACAGCAGAAGACCTGCTGGAAAGCGGAGTCCACCCCACAATAATTGCAAGCGGCTACAGGCTTGCAGCAGATCAGGCTACAAAGATCTTAGATACGATCACTATCAGTGCATCTCCGGAAGATACCGAAACTCTCGAAAAACTCGCATCCACAGCCATAACAGGGAAAGGCGCAGAGGCTAACAAGGAGCATCTTTCCAAGCTTGCAGTCGAGGCCGTTAAGTCAGTTGCTGAGAGAAGTGAAGATGGAAAGATCACTGTGGACATCGAGAATATCAAGGTCGAGAAGAGACCTGGTGGAAGCATAGGAGATTCCGAGATTGTCGAGGGTGTAATTGTCGACAAAGAGCGTGTCCACACAGCCATGCCTGAAGTAGTGGAGAATGCAAAGGTCCTGCTCTTAAGCGTGCCCATAGAACTCAAGAAGACCGAGACAAAAGCCGAAATAAAGATTACTACCCCTGACCAAATGCAGCTCTTCTTAGACCAGGAAGAAGCAATGCTTAGGGAAATCGTGGACAAGGTAATCAACACAGGTGCAAACGTTGTCTTCTGTCAGAAGGGAATTGATGACCTTGCCCAGTATTACCTGACAAAAGCAGGAATCTTTGGCATGCGCAGGGTGAAGAAGAGCGATATGGATAAACTTTCCCGCGCAACAGGTGCAAAGATCATTACCAGCCTCGATGAAATTGAAGAATCCGACCTTGGCTATGCCGGGCTTGTAGAGGAAAAAGACGTTACAGGCTCAAGGATGACCTTCGTTACAGGCTGCAAGGATAGCAAAGCTACCTCAATTCTTCTGCGCGGCGGAACCGAGCACGTGGTGGAAGGGATTGAAAGAGCACTAGAAGACGCTCTCAGAGTAGTGGGCGT
>DASXVB010000287.1:0-5836 GCA_036504475.1 Methanosarcina sp. | reverse complement strand
TCAAAATGTTCGGATATATTTTAGAGGTCTGTCAAGTCTAAGAGGAATTGATAATTTATGTGTCATACTGAAGCTTGAAGAAATTCTTATTCCTCATAGACTTAACAGTGCCCTAATTGTGAATGTTTTCACTGATTCTGTACAAAAGCCAGATTTTTTTGCAACGGAACCAATAATTTAGTTTATCGATTGCGCATATCCGAATTGTAAAAGTTGCAGGGTCACAACGCTTTTCGGATAGGCTCTAATTTGGTTCCGTTGCAAAAATAATTTTTCTGTACTTTGAGGCTATTATTATTTCCTTGAAGTGTTATTTTAATCCCAAAATCAGGATATAAGTATCGGGATATAAGGATCGGGACATGAGACGGGAAGGAAATTTTTTTAAATTAATTATGTTATTTTTGATCATTCTTCCTTTATTATGTAAAAAAGTTTCAAAAAGTTTCAAGCAAAAGTCTCAAGCATATCAATAGCAGTAGAATCGTGGCTCTTGCTATTGAAAAATATGTTTCCTATGTGTTTCTGTATGTTTTTTTGCATTTGATAGGTACGGTTATCGACCAGATACCTTGTGTTTCTATATGTTGTAGAATAAATTAGTTCAGAAAAGCATACTCTGGATGTTCTTAGATTTGTATAGAGGTTAGCTGCGATATGCCACTTTAATTCTTAAAGAACTTGGTTTCTTCAATATGGGTTGACCTGTGCAGACCTGGCAAGATCAGAGAAAATAAATACGTAAGGAAGGGCTTGCAAACTAGTGTTGTGGAACAAATTCCAATGCGGTACTTGGCTGCAAGCCCCATTTGCTTTTTGACTCTGTAAGTTATATTCTTTTCTTTTTTCGTTGAAAAAAAGCTTAGAAATGAGAAAATATCGAGAAATATATCAAATTAAAAATACTTTTTAGCTTAAATTTCTCGAAAAAGGAGGATTAGCAGGCCGACAAGTGAGAGTATTGGGAGTGGTGTTTATTATTAACAGTTTAGGGGTTTTAAAGGAGGAAAATTTTTGTGTAAACAAGTAGATCGTCGACCTGCCGGATGTACATAAAATCAATAATATAAAAAACTATTGATAATTATTATTCAGTAACTATCTTACTGATTATTTTACATCAATAGTACAGATACCGACAGTAATCCGGATTTTTATAGCCTAAAGAACAGTGCATATGAACTAGATGCCCTCTTACCTTTTACATAGATAGTTCTAAAACCTGTGTATTTCAGTCTTTTCTAGGTCGGTTCCTATGGCAAATCATAGGAGATTATTGAGAATATACAGAGATTTTCTAATAAAACCTATGCATTCATAGAAGTCAAAATTTATTTTTAATTATTGCTTTAAGATTATGTAATAAGTTAAGTATTTTGAAAAAGAACATACGTAATATGAAAAAAAAGTTCATTATTTATTTTGTAATAATACTTAGTTTAATATCTATTGTACTGTTTTTTAATATTCCCTTTGCTATTTTGTCCCATAAAATCGACGTGATTCTTGGAAGTATGTTTGGATTTGTTTTATTGTATTTTATTGTTATGAATGTACTTTGGTTAAATTCTTTATTACCATATACAAATAAGATAATAAAAAACAAGACTATAAAACCCAAAGAGGTACAATTGTGGTTCACAGTGATAGAAATCTTTTTAATAATACTCTTCTGGATAATCCATAGATTTTAAGTCAAAACTTTTTAGACCAAGTGTTTTCTGCTCAAGTAAAAAGTTTTACCTCAAAATCTCTGCACTATAAATTAAAATTTACAGAAACTTTAGATACACTGCCAAATCAATGAATGTAAATAGAAAATAATCTTTTATATACATCATCTTCTAAGTTATCAATTACTATTTTTTAAATAAGATCATTATCTTATAAAATAAGATCATTGTCTTATAACACAGACTTTAATCAAGACTTAAAAGAAAATTATATAAAAACTAGATTTGGTGCCAACCATGAGACAATTCCTTGTAGCTATCACAAAAGAAGATGACTTCTTCATTGCAAGATGCCCTGAGCTTAATATAACTTCTCAAGGGGAAACCCTTGAAGAAGCCAAAATGAATATTAAAGAAGCCATCGAGCTGTACATAGAGAGTTTTGGGACTGAAGATCTTCCTCAAGAGGTTTCTACACCTTATCTTACTCTAGTGGAAGTTGCCCATGTCTAAATTGCCAGTTATCTCTGGAAAAGAACTTGTCAATGCATTAGAAAAGGCTGGATTTATAGTTATAAGGCAAAAAGGAAGCCATGTATCACTACAGAAAATAGCTGCTGAAGGAACATATAGAACAGTAGTCCCATTACACAATAAACTTGCTAAGGGGACACTCCTTGATATTCTTCATCAAACTGGTTTAAGCAAAGAAGAATTAATAGATTTACTCTAAAAACATTATGTTTTGTCCTATTTGTTTGTAATAATGGAAATTTTTGGAATGAATATACAAGATATGTATATAAAAGAAAAATAGCTGAAAATAAATATCAGCTACATAAAGACTTAATTGTTTACCATTTTGTGTTCATATATTTTTATAAAGCAACATTTTAGACAGAATGTTGCCTTTTTCAACTGAAAAAACCGAAAAATTCCTATTTTGACAGGAAAATTGAAGGAAAACACAACAATTTCAATAAAATGTTGCCTTCCTTGGATATAGAGGTTTTACCCAAACAATGAATATTTTAGATATTATCTTACATTTAATAAGATAATATCTCCTCCATAATGCTTCCATTTAAAAGAATTAGATAGCATGTCACTACCTGTGATTTCCTTTTTATTTTATTATATTCTTAGCAGATATTTTTTGCAACGGAACCGACTACACAGTACCCAATCTAAAAATATTAAATATTTCGCTTGTTCCTGCAAAATCCTTTGGCTGCAACACCACATGCAAGTGCTGCGATAGCTCCCAATATAGTGGCAATGACTAACATCCCGCCATACTGCAGTATTAACTTGGAACTGAGCCATTGCAATATGCTTGATTTTGTCTCCGGTGGTCCGTATGCTGGATAAAGATCCATCAGTAACACGAAAAGCAGATTAAAGGGTGTGCTCATGGCTTGGGCTACAGCCCCGGCAATGGCACCGTAGATAATGTTCTGGACGACCACGTTACCAAGGCTGGTGCCCCTGACAGACGGTGCGATATAGTACGCCGCGATGGTGCCTGCGAGCAAGTACGCTACGAATGTGAGCAGGAATCCGAATATTATTGCAAGTCCTGTAATAAGCACATCTGGTGAAATGCTCGAGAAATTCGTCGGCATAGGAGGCGTACTGCCAGTAGACTGGTTCACTAATTTCTGTACCGCGGGCCTGGTCATGGACCAGTAAAAAATTAATTTTGTTATTAGATTTATAATTACTATCAGGACGGCGCCAATGAGACCTGCCTCAATTGCTTTCTTAGATTTATTCTTCAGATCTGGCTTCATTTGCTCTGGCGTTAGGACACCAACCCATCAACTTTTTGATATATTCTGTAGTCAAAGTCATTAAAATCCGCTAGTTTATTTGCTGGAATGAATGTTTGTAAACATATGTATGTTGACCGTATATAGCTTTGTCTTTGTAACGGTTCAGTTGCAAAAAAATTATGAAAGATATTTACTGAAATAAATAAAAATTCAAGAGTATATGTTATACCAGTAAATTCCTTTAAATGAAGAGTAGTGTTGCAAATTTGCTGCAAATTCAAAAAATGCTTGTAAATCTGTGTTCTAATGCTTGTTCTACTGCAACTACCATTGGAATTATCTAGAGTTCCATACTCTAAATACATTAGTCTTCATGTCCACAGACCTCCTGCAGTAACACTCGATGAAACTCCCGAGAAATTCCATATTTCCACTGAACTATGTCAAAAGATTTAAATCAGATTTACTGTGGAAGGTCTCTGGACATGAACGTTAAATGTATGTCTTTTTCGAAAGTAGTTTTTATGGGGAATTCACTGATCAATGTTTATTTCAAAGTCCAGTTTTATTTCCATAGCAGTGTGTAAATAATGTTAGTTCAATGAGATGATTTTTTATAATCAGCGTATGTAGTTTATAATCAAACCACAGCTAAAAAAGTTCATATGGGGGGAAAATATGAAAATCCGAGTAGTTAGTTCCAGAGAAGAAATCTTTACACTTAATCCTAATGAGCGTGTTGTTCATCTGGCCTTCAGGCCATCGAACAAGGACGTTTTGGGGCTGGTTGAGACCTGCCCCAAAATTGAGGTAATTCAGTTACCTAAGTCTTACATGGTTACGGTTTCAAACTCTATTCAAATGTTCCTTCAGATGCAGAGAATCCAGCTTATCGAAGGCGATGTATGGGGCCACAGGAAGGACATAAACGAATATTACACAGTTCCATCCTCAGTTATTGAGAAAATAAAGGAAATGAAAATCGAAGGTAAATCCACTGAAGACATTGAAGCAAAGGTTTCAAGGGAAAGCAAGCTTACGTCTGGAATGGTTGCTTATATCATGAATAAGGAAGCTCCTGCATAAGTTCGTGCATGATAAAAGAGGTTGTGTTGCAAAAATTTTCGTCTTGCACTTTGAAGCTATAATTGGTACCTTTATGTACCACTTTTCCGGGTGAGGAGAATGATTAACTTTCCTAATTGTGAATGTTTTCACTGATTTTATAACGAAGCCAGAT
Source organism: Methanosarcina sp. (assembly GCA_036504475.1). Lineage (GTDB taxonomy): Archaea > Halobacteriota > Methanosarcinia > Methanosarcinales > Methanosarcinaceae > Methanosarcina. The sequence goes on along the minus strand of DASXVB010000287.1, from coordinate 1,148 downwards.
TTTTTGCACCAGAACCAAACCAATTGTATCTTAAAAAAGGCAACAACAAAACTGGCTAATGTAGACACTTAAAACACCAGCCAGTTAGGATTTGTTTTAGTTATATTCAACTTTCAGCTATCGTTTATACGGTTTTACTCTCAGTACCAGTAGCCTGGTGTCCAGAATTTGTCATTGCTATACCAGAAAGATTTGTGGTATCTGTCTTTGCCGTGCCTTGTCTTTTTATATCCCCAGTGACCTTGCTTAAAATGTTTACCCTCGTTTTGACCATAATGGTTGCCATAATTGTTCTGACCACCGTGGTTGTTGTAAATATTCTTACCATCATTATGGTTGTTGTAAATATTCTTACCATCATTATGGTTGTTGTAACCGTTCTTACCATTGAAATTAGGAGCTGCACTTACTGCTGTAGCTGTCACTGACATTACAAAACAGAATGCCAGCAAAATCCCAAGTATTTTTTTCATTTTCAGCATTTTATTTACCCCACAATATTTGCTGTTCGGATAGCCTTACTTTATTTTCTGAATTATCTCACTGACCATTCGCAGCTTGACAATTCTAATATGAACCAGTTAAAATATAAACATACTTATATATAAATATTTATAAAAGTGGCATAATTATTAAAATAATAGTTTTAAAAGTTTTAATTAAGAAAATAAGATATTTAATAGATTTAATTAATAATATAATGAGTAAAAATACTCTGTTACTAAAATAAAGGTTTAAAAACTTTTATTTGTTTGGGGTATAAATAACACATTGAACTCAAATATTATTATTTTAAAGTCGCAATTAAAAGCTCCAGGGAAGCAGGCAAGTAGGTTCCGTTGCAAAAATCTAATTTTGTAGGATGCTTTGATATCCGAACCTTTTTGATAGACAAGGTTCGGATTTTAAGGGAAAATCACTTATTTTTTTATCAAAAGTTAGAATATTCCTCTCCAGATACGAACGCTTTAATATTTCATTCGTATATATTTTTTTATGAATAATGGAGGTTCCGTTGCAAAAAAATATCTGTTAAGGATATAATAAAATAAAAATGGAATCAAAGGTAGTGATATGCTATCTAATCCCTTTAAATGGAAGCATTTTGTAGGTGAAATTATTTTATTGAATGTCAGATGGTACTTAAA
>DASXVB010000286.1:0-4225 GCA_036504475.1 Methanosarcina sp. | reverse complement strand
GTTCGTTTTCTCAATGTTTATATAATATGCATGGATCTATGGAAAAAATTAAATGTCAGGACTTAGGCTAATAAACAGTCGTTATTCTTGGCATTCGGACTTGCAGCTTTCAGCCTTAGAATTGAACAAAAAGTTTACATGTCTAAGAATTACATGTCTAAGAATTCATATATCTAAAGATTCACATCTCTCCGTAAGACCCTTCAAGATTCTTTTCTGTTGTGGGCACTCGGGCTGATTCATTGATGGCTGATTCGCTGATTATTGATTTATTTATGGTTAACTTACTGAATAACTTATATATGATTACTGATCGATTTATTAATCTATTATCGGTTTACTGATTAATCACTGATCGATTTACTAATCGGTTTATTTGTATTCACCTGAAGAGGATGTACTGATCCGATGAGCATGGAAATTAATAACAAAGAAATGTCAGATGATCTTGTACCGTCTGACAATGAATCTGACAATAATGATATTTCAGATAGCAGGGTCTTTGATGATTCTAAACTTGTAAAACTAAATGGCCTCAGAAACCAGGGACTTAACCCATACCCCTATAAATTTGAAAAGAATGGGGATATCTGTGAAATCCAGAAAAAGTTCGAGGACTTTGAAAAGAATGAAGGACTGGCGGTCAGAACCGCAGGAAGGCTTTACAATATTCGAAGACTCGGAAAAATGGTATTTGCCGATCTTGGAGACCAGGGGGGCAGAATTCAGATTACTTTCAGGAAAGGAAATCTTCCTGATGAGGACTTCAAGACTTTTAAATCCCTAGTTGATTCAGGAGACATCATAGGCATTCAGGGCACACTTTTCAGGACAAAAAGGGGTGAAAACTCCATCAGTGTATCCGAATTTTCCCTGCTCTCAAAATCCCTCTGCGCCCTCCCCGAAAAATTCCACGGCTTAAAAGATGTTGAAACCAGATATAGAAAAAGGTATCTTGACCTTATAGTCAATTCTGAGAAGAGAGATATTTTCGTTATGAGGAGCAAACTTATCTCCGAGATCAGGCGATACCTTTCTGACAGAGAATTTCTGGAATTTGAAACTCCAGTACTTCAGAATGTGTACGGAGGCGCAAATGCAAGGCCTTTCACGACTTTCCATAACTGTCTTGAGCAGAAACTCTTCTTGAGGATAGCCCCGGAACTCTATCTTAAAAGACTTGTTGTTGGAGGATATGAGAAGGTTTTTGAGATCTGTAAAAACTTCAGGAATGAAGATATTGACACGACCCATAATCCTGAATTTACCATGATCGAGGTGTATGAGGCTTATAGGGATTACAATGACATGATGGACTTAACCGAAGGCATTATTTCGGAGCTCGTTTTCAAGCTGACTGGCAGCTATGAAGTTAAAATGGGCGAAAACACTCTTAGTCTCCAGACTCCCTGGAAGAGAATTTCCATGGAAGACGCCTTAAAAGAATATGCTGGACTTGATGTCTTTTCCCACTCTCTCGAAGAATTAAAGCAAATCGCAATCGAAAACAGAATAGAAGACTACGAAAAGGCAAATACTTACGGAGAGTTCCTTGCTCTGCTTTTTGAGGGCCTGGTAGAAGACAAGCTGATAAACCCGACTTTCATATACGATTTCCCTGTAGAAAACTCCCCCCTTGCCAAAAATCACAGGTCAAAAGAAGGATTTGTTGAGAGATTTGAACTCTTCCTGAATGGTTGGGAACTGGCAAACGGATATTCCGAACTGAACGACCCACTTGAACAGCAAAAAAGATTCGAAGATCAGGATAAGAAAAGAAAGTTAGGAGACCTTGAAGCCCAGACTATCGATTACGATTTCGTAAATGCTCTTGGATATGGAATGCCCCCTACAGGCGGCATGGGGCTTGGAATCGATAGGCTTACCATGATCCTCGTGGGCCTGGACTCTATCAAGGAAGTAATTCTTTTCCCGCAGATGAAAAGAGAAGACTAATCGGGAGAGGCTCAAAATCTCCCGCCATATTGTCGGTTTTTTGGGATTTCTCCCCAAATCCTTCTTATTTCCAGACAAAGACTTCCGTGTTTCAGTTATATTTTTGTTTCTTGTTTGTGTTCACTTCTTTGATTTCTATACTTAATTTTATGTTATGTTTATATATTTTTTCGGACTTATATATTTCTACTTAGATATATTGTATGCCTAATCGTATACTTGATTTTATAAGTTTAATTTATGCGTTTTAATCCATATACTGGGCTTGATACTTTTTCCAAAGTTTTTTCTTGCCCCTTTCCCTTGCCCCTTTCCCTTGCTCTCTATTCTTCCTTTCCCATTTCATTGACATATTTGCATAGAATTATTTATACTGGTGCCGACTAACACAACAGTTGAATAACTTCAGTTGAATGACTTAACCCAAAAACGATTACAAAAACATGACATTTCACAACATCTTCAACACTTTTGACCCCAAAATTCAGGAAGCTCTCAAAACTCTTGGCTTTACAAAACCCACAGAACCTCAGGAAAGATCATTTCCTCATATAATGGATGGAAAGCATACTCTTTTGATAGCTCCTACAGGCTCAGGCAAGACCGAATCAGCCGTGCTGCCTGTCTTTAATAACATCCTGAAAAAGAAGCCCGAAGCCAGAAAGGGAATATCAGCTCTTTATATAACTCCGTTGAGGGCGCTTAATAGGGATATGCTTTCTCGCATTGAAATTCTCGGGCAGTTACTCGACATCAAAGTCCAAGTTCGACACGGTGATACCCCGCAAAGCGAAAGACAGCGCCAATCGAGAAATCCTCCTGATGTGCTAATCACTACTCCTGAAACTCTGCAGGCAATGTTTACAGGCTCTCGCCTGCGCAAGAACCTCGAAACAGTAACCCATGTAGTAATAGATGAAATCCATGAGCTTGCAGGTTCAAAACGGGGAGCTCAGCTAGCTGTTGGGCTTGAGAGGCTTGTGGAAATCTCAGGGGAATTTCAGAGAATTGGGCTTTCTGCAACAGTCGGAAATCCCTGGGAAATTGCGAAGTTTCTGGCAGGCAATGGAAGAGATTTTACTGTAATTGAAGTCGCTCTGTTGAAATTGCTTGAGTTCGATGTGGTTAACCCTCAAGTTTCAGAAGGAGGAAAGATACGGGAGAAAGAGGTTCTGGAAATTGCAAAGACAGTGGGCTGCGAGCCCGAATTTGCCTCTCACCTGTTCTGCATCCGGAAAATTGTCGAAGATAGCCAGTCTACTCTCATTTTTGTAAATACTCGGCAGAGTGCCGAAGCTCTGGCTGCCGGATTTCGAAAGCTCGGGACATCTATAGGCGTGCACCATGGCTCGCTTTCTTTTGAGGCCCGTGTGGAAGCTGAGGAGGCTTTCAAATCCGGAGCCCTCAGAGGCCTTATCTGCACTTCATCAATGGAGCTCGGAATCGATATCGGAAATGTTGACCGGGTAGTGCAGTATGGATCTCCGCGCCAGGTTTCAAGGCTGCTCCAGAGAGTAGGAAGAGCAGGACATAAGCTGCATGCGATTTCCCGGGGCACTATAATTTCCATGGAAGTCGACGATACTGCAGAGAGTATGGCAATTACGAAAGCTGCACTGGAAGGCAGGGTTGAAGAGGTTTCTCCGCATATAAAATCCCTTGATGTCGTGGCAAACCAGATCGCAGGCATGGTTATGGACTTTGGGGAGGTCGAAATTGATACAATTCTCCGGATTCTTCGGCGGACGTACCCGTTTAGGGACCTGCAGGCTGAGGAATTGCAGAGGGTTGTGGACCAGATAGGGGATTACAGGTTGGTCTGGCATGAGAAAGGTTCAAAAGTGCTGAAAAAGCGGAGGAAGAGCTGGGAATACTATTACGATAACCTCTCCATGATCCCAGATGAAAAGAAGTACGAGATCTACGATATTGTGAGTGGGAAATCAGTTGGCGTGCTGGACGAAGCTTTTGTCGTGAATTTTGCAGAACCGGGCGCCGTTTTCATAACGAAAGGTTATATGTGGCGGGTCGTTGAGATGCCTGACCGCGAGCAGGGAAAGGACAGAATCAAAGTCGAGCCTGTGGAAGGCTCAGGCGAGGTTCCGAGCTGGACAGGCGAAGAAATCCCTGTGCCTTTTGAGGTAGCCCAGGATGTAGGAAAACTCAGAGAGGAAATTGCAGCCTTTATACATGCCGAACTTGACGACGAAGCCATTGCCGAACAGCTCCAGGCAAAATATCCCGTAGCAAGGAATGCAGTGCTCGAAGT
>DASXVB010000285.1:0-2954 GCA_036504475.1 Methanosarcina sp. | reverse complement strand
CAACACATGGAGGACGCTCTTGTAAGTATAGCACTCGCATTTGGAGAGATTGGAAAAGCGGCAGCAGGACAAAAAATGGAGATTCCCGCAAAGATTGCAGCCTCCTGCCTTGGCGAGATAGGAAATACAGCGGCTTCCAAGAGAATCAAAAAAGGAATTATTGCAGTTATTTTCGCTCTTGGGGAAATTGGAAAAAGCGTTACGTGGCAAAAGTTGGGTGATGTCGCAAACAGTACAGTAATCCTTCTTGGGGAAACTGGGAAGATTGCGGCAAACCAGAAATTTGAGGATGCGGCATTAAATGCCGAAATATTGCTGCAGGAGATCGGAACCGGAGCAATTGAAAAAAATCTGAAAGAAACTGCGGATATAAGTTTCCGTTCCATCCAAGATATCGAAAAAACTGCAGATAGAAAGGGGCTTGCTAAGGCTTTGCTCCAAGCAGCCTATTCGCTTGAAACGATTAAATTTAACGCCGAAGATCGCTACTTGATGAGCGCGTCCATCATTGCCGAAGTGGCTCTCCTGCACTTTGAAAGATTGGAAATTCAGAGACTGGAAGATAAGCTGAGTAGAATTGATAGGGGAAAAAAAAGATCTCCACGTACAGATTTATGAACTTTTCCTCTCAGCTTAATGGCTATCCGTACAAAATATCAGTTCAATATATCAAATCACAGTATCTGTCTTCTTAACAGGGAGAGAAGCCAGGAAGAATTATCTGGCTTTAAGGTGCTTTTTCCTTATAAAATCATTTAGTGGGGTGTTTTGAACGTCTATTGTAAACGAAACTGGGGCAACGGACCTCGGGCTAACTTCAGTTAAGGATAATGATGAGCTGGGTGTGCTACGATCTATAGATTTCCTTACAGAACGTGGTACTGAATATATAAATAAGAGACTCGAGCCCGATGCAAAAAAGGCCGTTATCAGCATAAGAGACATAGGTAGCGCGGCTGCCTTTCAAAAAATGGAAATTGGAGTATTTTTATCACTTTTTTCGCTTGGAAAGATGGCTGAAATCGCAAGAGAGAAGAAAATGACTGATACCGGTTTAAGCATTCTTTATTCTCTCTGTGCAATCGGGAAGGCAGCTGTTGGGCGAAATATGGAGTCTGCGGTAAGGATCGCAGTTGCATATCTTGGGGAAATTGCGAATTCCGCATCGCTTCAGAAAACTGAGAGAGAGGCTCTGGCTGCGGCCCTGGCTATAGGGTCCATAGGAAAAGAAACATTAGAACAGCAAAGTATCCGGGTTCCGGAAAATGAAGGAGTTCTTCCTCAAATGTCTAGTACCCTCTTATCTCAACCTTACGGAAAAGAAGCGATCATCTCTTATGGAGAATTTTCGAGTATTTTTAACCTGCTTGCTCAACAGGCAGGAGAAACTGATTTCCTGCAACATATTCCTGCCCTTTCGGAAAACGAATCTTCTTATGCGGATTTTACTGACTTTGAAAATTTAATAATAAAAGCTGCCAATTCTCTGGGAACAATGATTTTCGAAGTCAAAGAAAGGTTTTTGATAAGCCATATACTTATGACAAAACTTGCCCTTGACACACTCAATGGCTCTGAATATATACACGAAGCTGAATCTCTTGATTGAAATTTTTGGAAAGGCTAGAGGACCATTGATCCAAGTAGTGTCAATTTAGTTTCCGGCCCGGTGAATCTCTAAATTTTAAGGGAAGCTGTTTAATTTAGAATCACGGCAGAGAGACTGTCAGATGAACCGTTCAGCAAAAGAAGAGAAAGAGTTGTACTATTTTAAATGTTTAACTGACTGAATTAAGTGACTTCAGCAACAGTTTACCGAAAACAGTATTAACTCTGAATACTCCTGAAAATTGTAAAAACTTCAAAATTTAAGGTTTATTTTTCAGAAATATATATTCCAAAATGATTTTATTGTTCCAAATTATTATTCTCATGGGTTATTATAAAGCAAGATTCCTTTTTTGCGGGGACAGTTTTAGTAATTAGGGGGTTATTGGTTTATGAAAGGAAAACTATTTCAGGTTATTCTCATAATTTTCTCTCTTATTCTTGGGGCAGCGACAAGTCAGGCCGAGGCTGCGATCCTTACTGTAAATAACAATGGGGACGGAAACTATACATCGATCCAGGAAGCTGTAAACAGTGCACAGAATGGAGATACAATTCTTGTAAGCCCTGGAGTATACAGAGAAAATATAAAAGTAAACAAAGAACTCACAATTCTCTCACATCCCATTATCTCAGGCAGCCAGACTTATCGTACCTATATTATAGGCACGGGATCTGACAATGTTGTCTTCTATATCAATTCAAGCAATGTGACAGTAAATGGTTTTCATATTGTAGGAGTTTCTTCCGGAAAAGATATGCACAAGGAGATTGGGCTTTACCTTGAAGGAGTGCGGAACTGCTCATTAAGCAACAATACGCTGATAATGAATGATCAGGGCATTGTTCTCAATAATTCTCAGGGCAATTATCTTAATGGAAATCTTGTAGGCCTTGGGAATGAAGGGATTATACTTAACAACTCTAAGGAGAACGTACTGTCAAATAATCTGATAGTGGAAAATAACCAGGGAATCTTGCTGAATGATTCCATTAATAATACTCTTGTTAACAATACTGCAGGTTCAAATGAAATAGGTATTTTCCTGCGAGTGTCACAGGGTAATAAGCTTGCTTACAATCTCATTTTGAAAAATGAATATGGAATTCACTGCCAGGCAGTAGAGTCCAATATTTTAATTAACAACAACCTGTACCTTAATGACATTGGTGCGTACCTAAGGGGCTCGTCAAACAATTCATTCTATGAAAATGAATTTATTAACTTCATAAATGCTGTAGATGAAGGAAACAACATTTGGAACAGTAGTTCAGCAGGTAATTTCTGGAATAATCACAAAGGAATAGATGCTGATAGAAATGGTATAATAGATACTCAGTACGTT
>DASXVB010000284.1:0-23340 GCA_036504475.1 Methanosarcina sp. | reverse complement strand
CCTATTTCTCGGTTTCTCTGGGCAACAATGGTAATCAGAGTATTTGCAATCCCGAATCCTGCAATCCCATAAATAAGGATATAGAAAACATTTACGAAAACTTTCTGAGTATTTAAAAGATTAAGAATTTCTGCGTTCGCTTCTATCCAGCTTACTGCGTTAAGCTTTGTTTCTCTTTCAATTGAACTTGCAATGCTATCTGCTTTATAAGGATCTGCGATCCTGATTCCTATTGTGCTTACAACTCCAGGTTCATTGAAAAATTCCTGCACCGAGTCCAGCCTTGCATAAGCTGTTACCTCATCTGCTGCAGTTCCGGTATGGATTAGACCTATAACCTTAAAAGAAGTTGTTTTTGAGCTTGGGAACACCGCATCTACTCGGTCTCCAAGCTGAACCCCAAGATTTTTCGCAAGCTTATCTCCAAGTACGATTCCGTGCCTTGTATGGACAAGCGATAGAAAGCTCCCTTCTACTATATCCTTGCTTACTCGCATAACCTTATCTTCAGCCTCAGGTTCAACCCCTTGAAGTGAAACTCCTTCAGCATTATCCCTGTGTTCCAGGGCAGCCTGGCCCAGATATTTGGGAGACACCGCTAGAACTCCTTCTTTTTCCAAAATCAAGGCCGAATTATATCTGTGAAGGTGAATAAACCCTTCTTTTTCATCCTGAGGATTGACAACAATATGGGGATTGTTTTCAATACTGGATTTTATAAGTTCTCCCTGAAAACCAGAAAGCATCGCCATCATTACCGTAATTACGGCTACAGCAAGGGCAACTGCAAGTATGGCAAAAAAGGTTTGCCTTTTTCTGGAAAAAACTTGCCTCAAAGCGATTTTCAATTCATACATCTGAGTAAGCTCCTGGAAATGATACATCTTAGGGTTTTTAGTCAGTGTGGGATTCCATAATTTCCAGAATATTCAATCTGTTAGAATGGTTTATTAGTGTAATTTAATAATTAGTATATTTTAATATGAAATAAGCTAAGGAATAATCTTAAATCTGTACTTATTTTGAACTGATAGCCTTCACAGGATCGAGTTTAGCTGCCTGCTGGGCAGGATAAATTCCTGCAATAAGGTTCAGCAAAAAAACTGCAAGAATAATGACCAGAATATCGCTAGCTCGGACTATGATGGGAATAGTTGTCATGCCGCCATAAAGTTCTGAGGAGGCGGCTGGCATTTCGTACTGGCCGATTCCCAGAGATATTACAACTCCTGTGATAGTCCCGATAAAAGCACCCAGCAAACCCAGAATACCGCTTTGAAGTACAAAGATTGTCCGAATATTAGAAATGGTGGCTCCCATAGCTCGGAGCATGCCTATCTGGCTTGTTGCACCTATAACTGAAAGATTAAGCGCGCTAACCACTCCAAAAGAAGCAATAACTACAATCAGTCCCAAGACTACGTTGTTGGAGGTGGTTTCTATTGCTATGGTTCTAAGAATTTCAGGGTTTGTTTCGGTCCAGCCTTTTGCCTTATAGCCTGTTTTCTCGATCTTAGCAGCAACTTCTCTATCTCTATTAAAGTCCTCAAGCTTGACAGATACTCCATTTATCACGTCTGAAACATTGTAGAACTTTTGGGCTGTATCTAGAGATGTATAAGTAAGGGATTCGTCTAGAGGAGAGCCTGTATGGAAGATCCCAACCACTCTTAGGGAAAGAGGGTTTGCATTGGGAAAAGAAACGTCAACTGAATCTCCCAGATTAACCTCAAGCTTATTTGCCAGTTTCGAGCCAATTACCACCGTGTTTTTCGAATATTCAAGCTCCCTGAAATTTCCTTCAACCATGTCAGTTTCAATATCGCTGATATTGTTTTCCTGTAGAGGGAGAACGCCTTTCAGTTCAGCGTTAAGGGAATTTGTTTTGAACTTGAAGGAAGCTTTTCCCGTAAGAAAAGGAGATACCGCAGAAACACCCTCGATTTTACTAGTCTCGTCAACAAGGGTTCTGTAAAGATAAATATAGTCTTCACCTTCTTGAGGCGATATCGAAACATGAGGAAGTTTATCTACTGTAGTATTATAAAGCTCGCCAGTAAAACCAACCATCAGAGCCTGGGAAACAGTAAGTACCATCACGGCAAGAGCTATAGCTCCAACTGAAAGAATTGTCTGGAATTTTCTTGCCCTAATTTGCCTGAGAGCGATAAAGAGTTCGTAATGCATGGGACTCACAGCCTTCTATTTGGTTTCAAATTTTATTTCTGAAAAGGAGAGAAATAGCCGCAAGCCCTGAAATTAAAGCTACTGCAGAAAAACCGGAAATTCCGTTTTTGCTTGGAACTTTTGTTTCTGAAGTAGTATTATTTATCAAGCTAACGTTGGAATTCTGGGAAAAATCGGATTCAATAGCTGTTTCCCTGTGTTCAATAACTTCGCCGTCATTTCCCAGAAGCTCGATCTCAAGCCTGTATATTCCTTCCGGAAGCCTATGGTTCCAGGCAACCTCAACGGTTTCGTCATCATTGTTCAGCAAAACTGGAACCCTTTGCTGGACAGACTCAATAAGACTAGTATTACTTTTTTCAGAATTTGTGTCCATTTTGTATACTGAAAAAACCAGGTTTCCTTCAAAAGGCACCTGAGAACGCCCGTAAACAGTTGCACTCGCTCCTGTTTCATCTTTGTAAATATCGGTGATCTCAGCATTATCGCTGGCAGTAAAACTCTCGGCTGAGCTTATAACCTCCTTTTCAGGAGAATAAACCTGAATTTTTACTCTTCCGACGTACTCTTTATTGTTTTCAAGGAGTGTACCCCAAGGCACGGAAAAAACGTCTGGAGCGCTGGTAAGTGATAATTTTTCAGCTTTCGTTGTATAAACAACATCAGAACCGTTTACAAGCATATATTCGATATCAAAAAGTGAGGCTTCTTTTGGGGAAAGTGCGACACTGATTCCTTGGGAGTTAGCGACCAGGTCATTGACCTGAAGCCTTGATGCAGAGTTAGTACCGTAAGAAAAATTATATTCAGCCTCTGAGATAGTCTGTTTTCCCTCAAGAAGTCTGGCTTTTAGCTTATAAGCTCCACGTTCAGGGCTTCCGACATTCCAGAAACCAACTTTTATTACCTGTTTATTTGCAGGAATACTATTAACTGAAAATATCTGTCTGTCAAGTGTTTCCTCACTTGTTCCCACGGGTTTGACAAGCAGCACCTCAAGATTCAAATTGGTTTCTGGCCGATTCGAGTAAAGGGTTACATCAAAGGACTCAAGATCGCTATAAAGATCGGTTATATGGGCTGTACTTGTTTTTTCAGTATGAGTATTTTCAGATGCTGATGCCGGAAAAACTGAGATAAGGTAAAAAATAAGTAATAAAAGTGCAGCTTTCATTGTCTTTTACCCCGTTTCGATATTATAATGATTATTAAATTGGATTTCAATCTTAGAGGTATGGAATTATTTCTGGACTATGTATAAAATTCTGCTAAATCTTTAATGCGTACTACTTATTAATAAAGATCTTGAACATTGTTCACTCAGTAAATTCCGATGCAGTCTAAAAAAAGAATGTTTTAAGATTATGGAAAAGCACTAAACAGGATAAAAAAGTAAAAATTCTCATCAGCATATAAAACGCATGCCTATTGAGACAAAAGGTTATGAAAAATAGCATTGCTGGTTAGGATATTTAAGTTTTTAATTAAAATTCTCAAATTTATTTAATTATATATCATATATTGGATACCTATATTAATTTATAAACAAGTTCTATTTTATTTAATTTTCTTTTTTGATAAAGGGAAAAGTATATCTTAGAAAAGATCTATCTGTAATTATAATTAATGTAATATGTTAAAAAGTCGAGGTGATAAGATAGCAAACGATGGTGAAATCTTGGAAGAAATCGGTAGAGAACTGAGCAAAGAAGCCCCACACTTGGTACATATTGCAAAAGAAGTTGTTGATTGGGAAGAAGTTAAGGAGAATGTTGTAGGTGCTGTTCTTTCTATATTTGGTTTGTAATTATTGATAGAAGTTTAGGAAAATGTTTGGGCAAAGCCTAATAGCTGGTAAAATCGTTGAAGAAATAGCTAAAGCTTGTGGTGCGAGTAAAGAAGACGCTAAGGCAATTCGTAAGACTGTTGTGTGGTACGGCGATCTTGACTGCTGATGCAACCGGAGCTTTACTTGATAGTGCCGCAGAAGGCGCAATGATTGAGGCAGGCTTTTGTTAATTCTCTTTTTTCTTTTATTCTTAATGTTTTAACCAATTTTTATCTCTTTTTAAGTGGACTCGGCGGGATTCGAACCCGCGGCCTTTACGTTGCGAACGTAACGATCTTCCCCTGATCTACGAGCCCATATTAAGAAAGGAGAATATAAAAATATGGTTTTTCCGGACCTCATTGTCCGGTTTTCTTCTCCTCTTAAATACGATAGACGTCCATAACCTGAACGTTTTCAACGCCTGAAGTTTTTGCAAAGGCTTCTTCTGCAGCTTCAGTTCCGCCTTCTTCGTCATTAACAATTAATGTCACAATCAGAGCCTTCAAGCCAAAAGCGATAGGCTCTTCAACTATATCGCCGTGAAGATCGGCCCCTGCAGGAATTACACTTTTGAGTTTCTCTTTCAGCTCTGCAAGGTCAGTATCAACGCTTTCTGGCATAATTTTAATTTTTGCTGCAACATCACCCATTTTAATTCCTCTTAGTCTTCTGTCTAATTTTTTAGTGAGTTTTATCTCGTTTACACGTTAGGCATCAAGTACGATTCGGAATTTGCCTAAATCAGGGTGCCTGATATCCGCACTTGGGGCAGGTGTATACATTACCCTGCTGCCTGCAGCTTAAACATCTTCCAATTTCTGATCCGCACTGTGGGCAGGGAAATTTTACATAGCCCTTTTCCACGAGGCGAATTCCGCATGAAGTACAGTACTCAATTTTTGGTGCTGACATTTTTTTTCTCCTTAAAAGTTATTTCAAATAATAAATTTTGTAATGAGTTGCCGATGAATCAGGCGCCTTCCTTTGGCATTACGCTTCTGCTTTCTGGCACCTTTGTTAATATTAGCAAATTTAATGAACTGAATTTAATTAACGCTTTTGGATATTCTTTGCTTCTGCCCTAGTCATATACGATCTACAATTTAAATATTCCCCTTTACCACAGTACTTAGTACAGGCTTTCCATACACAGCCTGAATAACCCTATCCGAAAATTTTCCGTTTACAATCAGGCAGTCCATTCGGTTTTTCAGAAGAAATCCAGGCAGGGCAGAATCAATACAGCTTACGTGATTCCCTATACAGCTGGCGGCAGAAATTTCCCTGACTAATTTCCCATTCATGAACATGCCATCCACATCCGTGGCCTTTATTAGTACTGCTCCAGTTTGCTTTGCAATCCAGGCAGCGATAGTGTCGGAAGTTACGTCCCACGTGTGAGGCAGGGGATCTTTGTTTCTCAAGAGCCCGTATGGGAAAAGAAGAGACACACCCTGAGGCAGACTTGCTATCGAATCTATAGCAATGGCATGGCTTTTATCCTGGAGATAGCAGGCGTACTGCTCCATACCGAGTATGGCCATCCAGTGAGCTGCATCGGTGCTCAGAGAAAAACTCTCATCGGTCTCTCTTACGGCATCGGCAAAAATGCCTCCTCCAGGTACTATGAGAATGGAAAAAGACAGTCCTTCGGATGAATATTCTTCATCTGGAATTTTCGAATTTTCTGAGCCAAATTCATCTATCAGCTTGTCTACAAGCTTGGGAGCTTCTTTGATAAGGCTTCCCCCTATTTTGATTACCACTCTCATAGATTTCCTTTAAGGCAACCGTTGCGCCGGTTGATCACGCCGTCGTGATGTTTTAGATTTCTCAGTGATTTTCGGTCAAGCCTTTTTTTGAAAGGCTTGTTTTTAAAAATGCTTGCAGGCAAGAAGCCTGGCAGCCGCATATGCGGGAAAGACTTTTGAGATCTCTTCTCCCCAGTGCTCGGATACCGAAATGCATTCGAAACCAAGCTTCTCGGCAGCTTCCTTTATCAGGAATTCCCCAAGGCCTGCAGCTGCGATTCTTTTAAGTCCGTTCTTTTCTTCAACCTCAGAAATCGCCTCAGCCAGGGCAGATACTTGTTTTTCCTTTACTTGGCCTGCAATTTCATAGATTTCTTCTTCCCGAATCTCAGAAAGGTCCGCGCAGACTAGCCTTGCAAGCCTGCGCATAGCCTCGGTTTTGCTCCTGCCTTCTCCGTCAGCGGTTTCACATGTATACATGCTTTCATCAATTTTTCCAAGCAGGAGATAAGCGTCCGCAGTTGTGGCAAAAAGTTCAGAAGCTGTCCTGCACCAGCCCTTTTCAAGCTTTACTTTTTCGAGAAGTGCGGCAAGGTTTGTCCGTAGAGTGCCTGCATACACGAGTTCACTTCTGACAAGCCGCTCAAAATCAGTAATCCCGGCTTTATGTTCGCCTGACAGGATAGGAATAATGTCGCTTGTGGTACTTCCCACATCCACAAAAATACAGTCTCCTATCTCTTTTCCTATAAATCTGGCTGAAGCCGCCCAGTTGGCAGCAGCAAGTTCCCTTACATCGTCAGTTTCGCTCTGGAACTTTCCCAGGCTGTTTATGTACGATACTTTTGAGAACCCAAAGGCAGAATCTACACATGACTTTATAAACAGGATGCCCTGTTCTTTGTCCTCAAAACAGTCTGCAAGTTCACCGGTCATAACAACAGCAACTTTTTCTGGCTTCAATCGCTGTGCGATTTCCTTTAAGACTTCCGGAAGCCGAGTGTTTTTCCAGAGAGGCAAATAATGCAGTTCTACAATTTTTCCGTCCGAGGAGGCAAGTTTAGTATTTGCTCCTCCAATGTCAAGCCCGATAATCTTCGAATTCATTTTTGAGCCCTTTATCCAGTTTTTTCAAGCTTTCCCGTATTCTTCATTATTCTGGCTTTTCAATCTGTTACATATCTTTTAAGCCCTTCCGAAGAGCTCACCCAGTGCATCCTTTGAAAAGCGGTATTCTCCTTCAATATGTACCGAGTCAGGCAATTCTCCAAATTTATTTTTCAAAAGCAAGTCACCAACTTCCTCTTTCATAACATGGCTGATACCAAAAAGCGAGGCCGTGGGTCTGGGGTTTACATCTACTACATACGGTAGGTCAGCAAGTATAATGTCTACGCCCACATACCCGAAACAATCCAGACATTTGACTGTGGAGATTGCGGTTTCATAGAGTTCATCTTGTCTTGGAGTGTGGTAAGGAGTAAAGCTTCCATTATATTTTATTCCAGAGGCTCCTGTTTTCCCATTTTCGCGGACTTCGACTCCTTTTTCGCCAAACTCTATGAACTGGCAATTTACAGTAAGAGGAAGCGGTTTTTTTCCAGCAATAAGGCTTACACTCAGGTTTTTTCCTTCAACATATTCGCTTGCAATGAGTTCTTCGTTATTCTCAAACTCCGTGACCAGGTTTGTTGCCTCTGCGCCACAGCCAAATCTGGGCTTCGTGACATACCTTTTGCCTTCTTCAGCTTTTTTTGTTATCTCAGGAGCCTTAATTCCGGCTTTCTTCAGGATTTTTGTACAGAGAAGCTTATCTGCACAGCAAGCTGCTGATTGAGGAGAACATCCCAGGTTTACTGTATTTTCTTCAAGAACTTTGTTAAACTCGGGAAGCATGGAATCAGGAGCAATAACCAGTCCTGCATCACAGATCTTTGCTTCTCTCTCAATTACCTGCCTGAAATTTTCGGCTGTAGATTCAATGCGTTTGCCTGCACAGATTTTCGTGCCCGCTGATGGGTAGTACACATCATGTCCAAGATGAATAAAGCTTTCTGCGAGGGTTTTTAGCATAGCTGCTCCCTCGGGAATGAGGGACTTTTCAATGTTCGTGCCGACAGCAAATTCTGCAATCAGGATTTTCATTGGAAAGGAGAAAACTGGTCATTTATATATTCCTTTTTGTTCCAAGCCTTTTTAAAAAAGGCTTGAGCGAAAACCTTTTGGGAAAAGGTTTTATCGAAAAACACCAAGTAGTGGCGTGATCAACCGGCGCAACGGTTGCGGGTCAACGGTTGAAGTAAAGGATTATAAACTAATTTCAATATGTAAAAGTTTATATAATTTATATAGTTTATTTAAAGTTAAACATCGAAAAATATAGAGGTGCCTGGTACTATTAATAGTAGAAATCCTAATTCTCAGTCTATCTTTGAAAACCAATTTGTGAAAACCCTTTCTATTGCGGTTTTTATGGGAATATTCTTGGTTGATATGGGGCTAGGGCTCTTTGAAATTTTTTCCACAAAAGCAAGTCCATTGCCTTCCGCAGTTGTACTCTTAATTTTTGCGGTAATGTTTATTGCAGGCATTGTTTTTTATGAAAGAAATGGGCTGGACACTCTAAGCTCTCTTATCGGAGGAGCTCTTGCAGGTTTTGGTTTTTCCTTTGTGTTTGTGTCGCTTGTAGGAGGCGTGCAGTTTGCGCTGGGAGGAGGAATCTCAGCTATCGGATGGGATCAGGTAGTTTCAGCAGTTGCGGCTTCCATGATTGCAAGCGTCTTGATACTGAAAACACTCTCTTATAAACTTCAAAATCACTTTTACTGATTTTTCTTTTTCTTTTCTTTTTTAAATAACATATTTTTTTAAATACCAAAAATTATTTATAGAATTACAAACAATCACAGATCAGGACGAGCGAAACCGTTATAATTACTTAATGGGGATCGGCTAATGAAAATATTCAATAAAGACGAAAATACAGATTCTAAAGAAGATACCCAGGCTGGGGCTGAAAATTCTGAAGTCCAGAACTCTGGTTCTTCAACGGAAGAAGCTAATGAAGCACGGGGTAACTCCAAGGAGGCTTCTGCCAGTTCGGAAGCTGAGAAAAGCCCTGAAGCCCTGTGCCAGGAGGAGAACCAGATTCTTAAGGACCAGCTTTTCCGGCTTGCAGCAGACTTTGATAATTTCAGAAAACGGACCGCCCGCCAGATAGAGGAAAATCGGAAAGCTGTGCTTGAGCAGGTACTTCTTGACTTCCTTGAAGTAACGGACAATTTTGATCGCGCCGTTAAATCTGCAAAGACAGCAGAGGATATGAACTCGATCGTCAGCGGAATAGAACAGCTTTCAAAACAGTTTTTCTCAATCCTTGAAAAGTATGGGCTTGAGAAGATCAAGAGTGAGAAAGCTAGTGAATTTGACCCTCATAAGCACGAGGCCATTCAACATATCGAGACTTCTGAAGCTCCAGACAATACAATACTAGAAGTCTACAAACCCGGATATGCTCTCAATTCAAAAGTTATCAGGCCTGCTATGGTTTCAGTGGCCAGAAATCCTGATGAAACAGAGAAATAAAGGAGATTAAAATTCGAAAAAATTTAGTAAGTTTGCGCTTAAAGATAATTTGCCGAAAAAAGCGAGCTTATTAAGTATTTATTTCGAACAAAATCCAAGTTTACCAACTTAAATTAATGCAAAGTTCTACTATCTTATAAGTTGAAAAAATAAGTTAAAAACACGTATTCAGTTATAACGCAACTCTGTACTTAACTGAATTACTTTACCGGATAACTTAATAAATAATTTAATTGAATGGTTATCTAAAAATCTATAAATTAATCAAATAATTTAACCAAGTATCTAGTGAGGATATTAATATGGCAAAAATACTGGGTATTGACCTTGGTACTACTAACTCATGCATGGCAGTAATGGAAGGCGGGGAAGCTGTCGTGATCCCGAATGCTGAAGGCGCTAGGACAACTCCGTCAGTAGTTGGATTTTCCAAAAAAGGAGAGAAACTTGTAGGTCAGGTCGCAAAGAGACAGGCTGTTTCGAATCCTGAAAATACTGTCTATTCCATTAAAAGGCATATGGGAGATGCCAATTACAAGGTAACCCTCCAGGGAAAGCAATATACACCGCAGGAAATTTCAGCTATGATTCTCCAGAAGCTTAAAACCGATGCGGAAGCTTATCTTGGAGAGACTCTCAAACAGGCCGTTATTACGGTTCCTGCATATTTCAATGATGCTCAGAGGCAGGCTACAAAGGATGCAGGCGCAATTGCAGGCCTTGATGTCCTGAGAATTATCAATGAGCCAACTGCCGCATCCCTGGCTTACGGGCTCGACAAGGGCGATATAGAACAAACAATTCTTGTCTATGACCTGGGAGGCGGAACCTTTGATGTATCTATTCTCGAACTTGGAGGCGGAGTCTTTGAAGTCAAATCCACAAGCGGTGACACTCACCTTGGAGGAGACGACTTCGACCAGCGTATAGTCAACCACTTACTTGCCGAGTTCAGAAAAACTGAAGGAATTGATCTTTCCAAAGACAAGGCTGTACTCCAGCGCTTAACCGATGCTGCGGAAAAAGCCAAGATCGAGCTATCTGGAGTTGCAAGTACAAATATCAACCTTCCTTTCCTTACAGTTGGTCCGGACGGGGAACCAAAGCACCTTGATGTCGATCTGACTAGAGCCCAGTTCCAGAAGATGACCGAGGATCTTCTTGAAAAGACCCTCGTATCCATGCGCCAGGCTCTCAGCGATGCAAAACTTACGCCAAATGATCTTGATAAAATAATTCTGGTCGGAGGCGCTACAAGGATGCCTGCGGTAGTCGAGCTTGTGGAGAACTTTACAGGTAAGAAACCCTACAAGAACATCAACCCTGATGAAGCAGTTGCAATTGGGGCAGCCATCCAGGCCGGTGTACTTGGTGGCGAAGTTAAAGATGTTCTACTGCTTGATGTTACGCCTCTTACACTCGGAATCGAAACGCTTGGTGGCATAGCAACCCCGCTGATCCAGAGAAATACGACAATTCCAACTAAGAAAAGCCAGGTTTTCTCAACGGCAGCTGATAACCAGCCGTCTGTAGAGATCCATGTCCTTCAGGGAGAAAGGGGAGTTGCTTCCGAAAACAAGACTCTTGGTCGCTTTACTCTGGATGGCATCCCTCCGGCTCCAAGAGGTATTCCGCAGATTGAAGTTACTTTTGATATCGATGCAAATGGTATTCTGCACGTGAACGCAAAAGACCTTGGAACTGGCAAGGAGCAGTCCATATCTATCCAGAAACCAGGCGGGCTCTCGGATGCCGAAATCGACCGTATGGTCAAAGATGCAGAGTTGCATGCCGAAGAAGATAAAAAGCGCAAAGAAGATGTCGAGACCAGGAATAATGCTGAAGCTCTGATCAATGCTGCGGAAAAGACTCTGAAGGAAGCAAAAGATTTGGCTACTGAAGATCAGAAGTCAAAGGTGACTGGCGCAATCGAAGACCTTAAGAAAGCTCTTGAAGGTAAAGACAGCGAAGCCATTAAGTCAAAAACCGAAGCTCTTCAGGAAGCTGTATACCCAATCTCCACTGCAATGTACCAGAAAGCCCAGCAGCAGGCTCAACAGGCTGCAGGTGGAGAAGGAAGCCCTGATGCGAAAGGTCCTGACGAGACGGTTGTTGATGCCGATTATGAGGTAGTTGACGACGAAAAACGTAAATAAATAGAAATTAAGTAATAAAATAGGTCTGGAGATTCTCAGGCCTTACCGGAAACCTGGCTTTGCAGGCTCCGGAGCTTTATCTTTTTTAAAATAACAGGGAATCCTGATGGCCACAACACGTGATTATTACGAAGTTCTTGGATTATCCAAAGATGCCTCACCCGAGGATATAAAGAAAACGTATCGAAAACTTGCGCTAAAGTATCATCCTGACAGGAATAAGGAACCCGGGGCTGAGGAAAAGTTCAAGGAAATCTCCGAGGCTTATGCTGTTCTTTCAGATGATGAGAAACGCGCTCAATACGATCGCTTTGGACATGCCGGAATAAACGGACAGTACAGCGCAGAAGATATCTTCCGGGGTGCGGATTTTGGCGGCTTCGGGGATATATTCGACATGTTTTTTGGCGGGGGAAGCAGACGAGGTTATACGGGGCCAAGGAGAGGATCCGATCTCCAGTATGATCTTTATATTACCTTTGAGGAAGCAGCCTTTGGAGTACGTAAAGATATTGACATCCCGAGGACAGAAAGGTGTTCAAACTGTTCCGGAACAGGAGCAAAACCGGGAACAAGCCCAAAACGCTGTCCTACATGTGGCGGTACAGGGCAAATCCGCACCACTCGTTCTGGACTGGGTATGCAGTTTGTAAGTACCACTGCCTGTACTACTTGTCATGGTAGGGGTCAGATTATTGAGTCTCCCTGCCCAGTTTGTAGCGGCACAGGCAGAGTTCGAAACACGAGGCAGATAACAGTAAACGTGCCTGCTGGAGCTGATTCAGGCATGAGCCTGAGACTGAGTGGAGAAGGAGATTCAGGAGAACCTGGAGCACCGTCTGGAGATCTTTATGTCGTGCTTCATGTGAAAGAACACCCTTACTTTAAGAGGGTCGATTACGATGTAATTTCCGAGCTTCCAATTTCCTTTGTCCAGGCTTCACTCGGGACGGATATAATGGTAGATACTCTACATGGAAAAGTCAAGATGAATATTCCTGCAGGGACTCAAACTCATTCTGTATTCAGGCTTAAAGATAAAGGAATTCAGCACCTGCACGGGAGTAGAAAAGGTGACCAGCTCGTCAGGGTTATAATCAATACTCCAACAAAACTTACTCACGAACAAAAAGAGCTTCTTCGCCAGTTCGAAGCTCTGAGCAGCGGTAAAAACCCGGTTGGAGATCAAAAAGGCAGGAATGAAAGCTCCACAGAGAAATCCAAGAAAAACAAAGGATTTTTTGAGAAAGTAAAAGATGCCTTTGAGGGCTAAAAGCAGCTTTTAGCTGCATTTCACTCTTTTTAGAAAGTATTTTTCTCTTTTATGCTTAAGTTTTCCTCTTTAATGCTATTAAGCTTTCTTCCTTAATGCTGAACTTATCGAATTCTAATATTTTTCTCTAATATTTCTCCTTAAATTTCTCGTTATTTCTAGTTTCATAGCATCTTTTGTTCTCTTTTCAATGCCTTTTTGCCTGTTATACTTCAAAATATGCCTTTTTTCTTTTTATTGGGATAATTATAGTATTTTCATCTGGCATCTAGTCTACTTCAAACTAATTTATCAAGTTATCCTGCTTTCTAAGTTCTTTACAAGTTAAACTTATTTTTTGAATTTTTAAAGTATATATTTACCAAATGAGTAAAAAGCTAAGCTATCTTAGCTTTGCAATCATTTATACTTTAATTGGCAGAACTACAAAAGGAATGCCGTCTGCATATAGTTTCCTCTGTGATGCGAAAACAGTATAGTTGTGTAGCCATCTTGTAAGTCTCGAATCATTCGGAAAGACAATTTGCCCACCAAAGAATACGGCATTAGGGAACTTCTTTAAGATATCTGGTGCTAGTTTTGTAATTTCTTCAACAACATCAGTGCCGACTGCAGTAAACCCTTCGGCGTAGTAATCATATGATGAAACTAAGTTTACATACTTATCTACATCTTTACATACTTCGTTTTGAAGCCCTTTAATTTCTTCTGCTCCTTTGAATACACCAGCATCGATTACCCCAATCTGAACAAATACAAAATTCTTGTACATTCCACCAAATAATTTGAATATAGTAGACAGTGCCTGCATCCCTAAACCATTGAAACCATTTACAAGAAGCACTGCAGTCTTATCTTGCATATTAGTCTTATTAGGTGTGTCATTCTTAATTAGATTCATACATTCAGGAGAATTGATTATTTTTGCATTCAGCTCTTTAATAAGCTTTGAAGCATTGTCATAATGGCGTCTTATGAGAATAACAACTCCAGCAAAGGCTCCTATAATAAGCAATGTTACCCATCCACCTTCGCCGAACTTAACGGCTATTACTGACATTAATATCAAAAATGTCATAATCAGTCCGACACCATTAATTATGAGCTTTTTCTTCCAGTCCTTTACTTTAGTTTTATACTTCCACCAATGACGAACCATACCTGCTTGGGATAGAATAAATGTTATGAAAACTGCTATGCTATAAAGTACTATCAAAGTTTTGACCGCACCTTGTGTAAGAAAGACCATAATTAACGCTGAGATGCCCATTATTAAGATTCCGTTCTGTGTTACAAGTCTATCACTCAGCGTTGCAAACCTAGTCGGAACCCATCTATCCAATGCCATATTTGCCAAAACCCTTGGGCCATCTAAAAAACCAGTCTGTGCGGCTACAAACAATAGACCTGCTTCTGAGATGAGAGTTGCTATTACAAAATAATGACCTAAAGGTCCCCAGGAACTTGTAACATTCTCAAATAGAACAGCATTCAGAGTTTTTCCAGATTCTGGAGAAACGTGATAAAATATATAAGTAAGCATCAGCCCTGCTGCCATAAAAGCCAGCGAAATCGCCATGAGATGCATGGTTTTCTTTGCTGTTTTTACTCTGGGCTCTCTCATTATTGGAACTGCATTACTTACGGCTTCAATTCCTGTATATGTTCCTGCACCCATGCTATATGAATGTAGAATAATAAAAAGAAATGCTGAGAGTCCTGCACCAGATACTATACTATGGACATCAGTTACAGTATTACTTGCTACTGTCGGCATATTTGCTGCATGAAAATAAAGAGCATATATTATTAGGATGACATGAGCAATTACGAATAATGCGAATATAGGTATTAAAAATAAAACTGATTCTTTAATTCCTCTTAAATTTAATAATATTATTAACATAATTACAAAAAAAGCAAATCCTAATTTGAATATGTGCCAGTTTGCTGGTAGAAAGCTTAACATAGCATCTACGCCACTTGCTATCGAAATAGCTATCGTCAGAACATAGTCTATCAGGAGTGCACAACCAGAAAGCATTCCAAGAGATGGGGATAGCAGTTTGCTAGCAACTAAATAACCACCACCACCTGTGGGGAATAGTTCGATTATCTGCGAATAACTTGTACTAATTACAAAAATAGTTAATATAATACTCAGTGCTACAAATATGGCAAGGTAAGTATGATGTCCCAATGCCAAGTATGCTTCTTCTGGACCATATGATGCAGAGGACATTGCATCAGATCCCAGACCTACCCATGCGAAGAGCGCTATTAAAGAAACTTTATGGAAAATATCAGTATCAAAAGGGTTACGGGGCTCTCCAAGAATTAAAGTTTTTAAAGACTTTAATTTTTTATCATATATTTTGCTATCTTGCATTCTTATTAGCCTGCGTTTTGTTTTTAATTCTTAAATCAATTATAAAGCCTCATATTCAGGTCGTGTCTGCGAGTTACTGATCAATTACAAAAAAGAGAGTAAATTCCCCATAATTAAAAAAATTGAGAAACATTCTTTTGCTTACTTTTTTCAATAACTCACTCATTACCTAAATTCACACAAGATATTTAACTCACAATCTGAGTTATAGTATTTGAATTTGTTTAGTGTATTCAAATTTTTAACTCTGTTTCAAAAAATACTAATACCTTGTACGCTATTGTTTTCTTGGACAATATTTAATAAACGATAATAATTATTAATTGAATTTTGGAGAATAAGAGTGGCAGATTTTTTGATGAAAGCTCAGGATCGAAAAGTATGGGATATCTTTTAAAGTATATTAAATTGTTTGTTACAATAGAGCTGATCCTTTGAGCTTTGTATAACCTTTTTATAATGTCAATTAATCAAAAAAAATAAAGGAGATTAAATTTTCCTTTATACTCTTATAGATTTAAGCTTTAGTTATTAGGTTTATTAAAAGGAATTGTTGACTTTATTATCATATACATGTCATAATTTTGGCAAATTTTCAATTATTGTTTTATATTTCTATATGATATGTTTATCCTAGCTATAAGTGATGAACTTAAGTTTTTCACGCACGATTAAAGCTTGTTTTTTAAATATTAAAGACGCTATTATTGTTTTGGGAATTAAAACTATTTACCATCGTATTCAATGATGAAAATGATTTTAAAAATCATTCAATTGGAAATAAATCCATCTTGAGGGGAAAAGAATGAGAAAAAAGCTCATTGTTTTTATGGCTCTGTTTGGTATATTTCTGGCAATAGGATACACGAATAAAAGCGAGACATATTACGTTAGAATTCAAAATTCTCAATTTTATCCAAGTTCAATTACAATATCTACCGGTGATACTGTAAGATGGACAAATCTTGATTCAACTAATCATACGGTCGTGGGAACTGATTTTTCATCCGGGAATATAACAAGTCAGGATTCTTACGATCATACGTTCACGAAAACAGGGACTTATAGTTACTGCCCGATTGAGCCCTCTATGAAGGGTATTGTCATAGTAAAATAAATGCATTAAGAGATTTAAATCGTTAAATCGATGTTTTAAGTTTTTTTAAATTATACAGTCGCTTTGGGGATTTTGCATTCCAAATCCACTCTGATTGGCAAAACTACGAAAGGAATGCACTTAGCATATAGTTTTTTCTGTGATGCGAAGACGGTATAGTTGTGGAGCCATCTTGAGAATATTGTTTCATTTGGAATGACGATTTGACCACCAAAGAATACAGCATTAGGAAACTTCTTTAGTATCTCTGGTGCTAGCTTTGTAATCTCATCAACAACATCAGTACCAATTGTAGTATAACTTTCGGCATGGTAACCATATGATGAAACTAATTTTACATACTTGTCTACATCTTTATTTATCGTGGTTTGAAGCCCTTTAATTTCATCCACTCCTTTGAACACTCCGGCATCGATTACACCAATTTGTACAAATACATAATTCTTGTATATCCCACCAAACAACTCGAATATACTGGATAGCGCAAGCATTCCTAAACCGTTAAAACCGCTTACTAGCAGTACAGCAGTCTTATCTTCGAGGTTGACCTTTCCAGGAGTGTCATTTTTAATCATACGCATATAAGATGGGTATACGATTATCTTGGCGTTCAGCTCTGTAATAAGCCCTGAGACATAGTCATAATGACGTCTTATGATAAGAACAACTCCAGCAAAGGCTCCAATAATAAACAATGTTATCCAGCCCCCTTCACTGAACTTAACCAGTATCACTGACATTAATATCACAATTGTCATAACCAGACCCACGCCATTGATAAATAATCTCTTCTTCCAGTCTTTGACTTTTGTTTTAACTTCCCACCAATGACGGACCATTCCTGCCTGGGACAGAATAAATGTTATGAAAACTGCAATGCTGTAAAGGACTACTAGGTGTTCGACAGACCCCTGGGTAAGAGAGACCATAATTAAGGCTGAAACACCCATTATTAATACGCCGTTTTGTGTCACAAACCTATCACTAAGAGTTGCAAACTTAGTAGGAACCCATCGGTCTAATGCCATATTTGCCAAAACTCGTGGACCGTCTATAAATCCAGTCTGTGCAGCTACAAACAAAAGTCCTGCTTCTGAGATGAGAGTTGCTATTACAAAATAGGTACCAAAAGTTCCCCAGGAACTTGTAACATTCTCAAATAGAACAGCATTCAGAGTTTTTCCAGGTTCATGAGCTACATTGTAAAGTAAATAAGAAACCATCAACCCTGCTGCCATAAAAGCCAGCGAAATTGCCATGAGGTGCATAGTTTTCTTAGCAGTTTGCACTCTAGGTTCTCTCATTACCGGTACGGCATTGCTTACAGCCTCAATACCTGTATATGTTCCTGCCCCCATGCTATATGAATGGATGATAATTAAAAGCAACCCTGAAAGCCCCACTCCACTTATCACATTATGGGTATCATTGATAGTATTATTCATCACTATCGGCAGGTTTGTAGAATGGAAATAAAAAGCGTATACTATTAAGATGAGGTGGACAATTAGAAACAATGCAAATATTGGGATTAAAAACAACACTGATTCTTTTATTCCTCTCAAATTCAATAAGATAAGGATCACGATCACAAAAAATGCAAACTCTAGTTTGATTATTTGCCAGCTGGCTGGTAGAAAGCTTAGTACAGCGTCTACACCACTTGCTATCGAAATGGAAATTGTAAGGATATAATCTATCAGGAGTGCACAACCCGAAAGCATTCCAAGAGATGGAGATAATAATTTGCTTGCAACTAAATATCCACCCCCGCCTGTAGGAAATAATTCAACTATTTGCGAATAGCTAGTGCTGATTACAAAAATTGTCAATATAATGCTAATCGCTACAAATATAGCAAGATAAACATGTTCTCCCAATGCCAGATATGCTTCTTGAGGACCATACGATGATGAAGACATCGCATCAGATCCCAGACCAACCCATGCAAAGAGTGATATTAAGGAAAGTTTATGAAAGATGTTTAAATCTAATGGATTACGGGGTTTTCCAATAATAAAAGTTCTTAATTTCTTGGTATATTTTGTAATATCTTGCATTCTTATCTCGCTCTTGGCTTTATTTTTTTAATCATTTTTCCGAAATTCTATGGTTAAAAGGAATAAAACCTTGAAGAAAAAGAAGTAGTAAGAAAATTATAAGAACTATACAACTGAAGATGAGCATTTCCCGAGAGTAAACCTTCCATTTCTATTCTTTATAGGATCTCATTTCAATAGAAAGAAAATCGTTTGATGATAAATTATATAAGGGATTATATAATTATTTGTCTCCCACTCAGTCAACTGCCTGACAACATAAATTCGAATAAATTTAATAATTAAACATCTCTTTTGGTTTTAGGATTAATGAGCAATTTTTTAAAAAACATCAAGTGGTGTAATCAAAAGCCTTTTAAAAAACTGCTTGCCCGCAAGCCTTTTCAAAAAAGGCTTGAGCGAAAACATGGCAACGTTTGAACTTGAAGATCTTATCCCCAAACCCTATAGGCGTGATCAACCGGCGCAACGGTTGCGGAACAACAATTGTGGAGTAGCACTTGTGATCAAGAGAGCTGATTTATGAAACAGAAATTTCTCGTATTTTTCATACTTTCCCTGATTATAATTTCGGATTGAGTTGTATTCGGCGTTTTTGGTGGGCTATAAAAATAGATTAGGCTTTTATGTGCCGGTTTTTTCTTTACCTTTAAAAGAAAGGCGAAATTGCTCAAAAAAGAGTTTAGAGAACTTGGACGCAGGAATTTCCTGTGAGAAAATCAAAAAAGGGATTAACAAATAAAGAAGACGCCCGGGTTTCCAGGCGTTACATTTTATTTTTTACTACTTCTTTTGCGGCATCTTTGAAAAGTACTCGAAGATCCCAGAGAAGTTTTCTATTGGCTTTAAATAGAGCCTGTAGTAGGTCAAGAAGGCTCATTCTCTCAAATTTTACGTCTTTCAGAGAATAGGCAAGCGAATTCAGGTCTTCGTCGCTTAGATTGATAAAGCAATTTTTTACGATAAGACTCATGTCGATTCCATGGCCTAAGGTCGCCCTCCACCGTTTCTCATACACTTCTTCAAGTTTCTCGAGGGAAACATCCCCTGCAGATATAGCTTCATACGCAGCTTCTCCTGCCAGCTTTCCTGCATCCATTGCGTTAAGAATCCCTCCTCCCGTGATTGGATCTGACTGGCGAGCAGCGTCTCCAATTAACATCAGCCCATTAGCGGAAGTTTTCTCAATGCTGCCCGATACCGGAACTCCTCCGAAAACCATCTCAACTATCCTGGCATCAGGAAACTTCTTTTCCATAAACCTGTTAAGGTAGTCTACAGGCCTTGGCTTGAATTTTCCAGCCTTGCTCCCAAGTACTCCAATCCCTACATTGGCTTTACCTTCGCCTTTCGGAAAGACCCATATATAGCCGCCTGGTGCAATCTCGTTTCCTATGAAAAATTCGCAGTGGTGCTGGTCTATATTCGCTCCAGCTATTAGGTATTGGGCGCAGGTCTCTATGTCTATCGGCTTTAAAGCAGTATCGATATCTGCCCATCTGCCTACCTTTGATTCAACCCCGTCAGCGCCTATCACTATCTCGGCACGTACATCATAAACTTTTCCAAGATGCATGAGCCTGGCTCCTCTGACAAAATCGTCCTCTAAGATCAGGCTAATTGCTCTGGTTTTTACTCTCACTTCCGCCCCGGCTTTTGCAGCCTGTTCTGCAAGGGCCCGGTCAAACACTTTTCTCTCAAGGACGTAGCCTACTTCTCCACCAGAGATCTCCTCTGCCATCTCTATCCTGGTACCATCCGGAGCGTAAATGAGGGAAGCTTTAAGGTCAGCACAAATCCACCTCTTGTCAATTTCCACGTATTTTTTGAGATCTTCTTTGTTAACGCCTTCGGCACAGCGGACAGGGTCACCTATTTCTTGGCGTTTCTCGATTAAAAGTACATCAAGCCCTTTTTCAGCTGCGGTCCTAGCGGCAATGGAACCTGCAGGGCCTGCTCCTATTACTAAAACATCGTACCTGTCCTTCATTTCATTACCTCTATTGCTCCTACAGGGCAGATGCGATCGCATATACCGCATGCCACGCATGTACTTTCATCTACTTCGACCCAAGTCTCTACAAGTTCGAGTGCTCCCTTAGGGCAGACTCCTACACAGGCACCACAGTATCCGCATTTATATCTGTTTATGTTGATGCTCACTAGCTCACCTATAATTTTTAAAGACAAATAAGGTAATCATGGCATGTTAGCAAATTATGGTAATTTTAAGGCAGTAATAATAGTCTTCTATCATATATTTTTTGTTAATAGAACTGACCTACCTGAAAGATTCTCACTTTCAATCTCTATTCTGAAAATCCAAGTTTTTCTTTGATCTACAGTACGATTTCTTTTTCAAACAAACTCATTTTTTCTAAGAAATTAATTGTGCATACCTTTCAGGTTTTTCCATCCAAATATCCTAACATTTTTTCCGAATTGGGGGCATGACCCTATTTATTAACAATTACAATGAAATGCCTTTGATCTTCTTCTAACTTGGACTACAATTTTAAGATAATTGCTCGAGTCCATACTTTTCGGATCACTAATTTGTTTTCGTATTGTTCGATTTCAAACTAATTACTTACAAATTCTATTTATATTTTATGATTCTGAAGTTAGGACTGAAAAATTCGAGGCTAGTATTCTTTTTATTCTTCCTGTGATTTTCTTGTAAGTTTATCTACCCCAAATCCATTCTTTGCCCTAAAGCCTTATCCCATTATTTTTAGTTCCACTAATTTAGTTATTATTTCCCCTATAGCAGCTTTTTTCAATTTCCATATAACCTTTCTGTTTTTTCGATTATTTGACGATTATCGCTCTGCTAACTTCAAATTAAAGCCAGGCTTACTCTTCCCCTGCTAATCTCAAGTCTGAACTTTTTGCTTATATACTCCTTTGCAGCTCCATTTCCGTGTATAAGCAGTTCGACGAGATCCTCGGGTTCATCTATATCAGTACCTGCAAGAAAAGAATCGTATGTCTCAACATTCTGTCCAGTTTTTTCTGCAATCGAACAGTGTGTTAAAAAACTCGAACCATAATACTTGACTCTATAGCCTGAAGGGTTTTTGATAAACAGTACATTTGTACCCCCGCCTTTTCCCGGCACGATACAAACATCTTCTTTTGTTGAAATTATCCCTTTAACATGATATGGAGAAAGAAGGGGAAGATCAGCCATTACAATAATAACCGGCTCCTCAGCCTGTTCAAGATACTTGTTAAGAGCCTCGTTCAGGTCATTTTTATCCAGAAGGACATTTGCTTTCTTCATATTCTCAAGCCCGTACATCGAAGGACTTAGAACATCTATTGACTCTATTCCGGCTTCCTTAAGAGTGTCGATTACCTGATTCAGCATCATTTCCACAAACTCTTCTCGCTCTTCCAGAGTCAGAACAGGGGACAATCTGGATTTTGCATTTGCTTTTTTAAAGGGGATTACGGCTTTCATCTGTACTCCTGAAAATCTGAGTTTGGAAATAAATATAAATGAATATTAAACTCAATTCACTGAAATTATATAATTAATTAAAGCCCTGCGGCCAGAAATAAATTCGTTTTTCTTCTGGTTCCGGCTTGCAGGCACTTACAATGGCTCTGGTTTATTTTAAATCGTTAACATACTGAATAAGACACACAGGAAGCAAGTAACTTTGTAAAATTAGCCTTCTCAACCAAAACCCAGTTTTTCTATATTCTTATCTACATTCTAAATTAGTCCGCTTGAGCGAACGAAGTAAGCGAAACGGACAGCACTCCCGAGTATAAACTCAGGAGCTGCAACGTTACTTGAATCTAATTCATGCCGCCCTCTCGAGACTGGACTCGGGCGTTTAATCTCTACTGCTTATCTTTGTTTTTCCTATATTGGGAAGATGGTCTACTTTATTAGAAAAACCTCGCTCCACTTTTCGGTATAGAGTATCTCTCTGCACAGGAATTCTTCCTGCCCCTTTTATCATCCACTCGAACTCGGCAGGAGACACATATTCACCATAGCTGCCCCCAGATGCTGTGGAGATCTGATCCTCCATAAGTGTGCCCCCGAGATCGTTTGCTCCGTACTGCAAGGCTACCTGAGCGAGTTTCTTTCCTAATTTTACCCACGTGGCTTGAATATTTTTAACATAATTATGCAAAATTACGCGGGAAATAGCTATGAGCTGAAGATCTTCAAGCCCTGTGGTGGAGAATTTTCCGGATGCAAGCATCTTTTCCCCTATAGGATTATTGTAAGGCAAAAAGGACATAGGGATAAGTTCCGTAAACCCACCTGTCTCTTTCTGGATTTCACGGATAATAAAGACATGGTCCAGGCGTTCTTCAAGGGTTTCAACATGTCCATACATGATGGTGGAATTAGTGGAAATTCCTGCTTTATGTGCTGCAGTTATGGTATCAATCCACTGCTGGGTATTGATTTTTCCAGGGCAAATAATCTTTCTTACCCTGTCGGAAAGGATCTCAGCTGAAGTTCCAGTAAGGGAATCAAGCCCGCTTTTTTTAAGCCTGCGCAGAGCTTCTTCAACCGACATGCCTGATATCTCTGCTGCGTAATTCACTTCCATTGGAGACAGGGCATGAATACACATGTCAGGAAATTCGGCTTTTACTGATTCTATAATCTCAAGATATAATTCCATGTCCACTTCCGGGGTATATCCACCCTGGATGCATACCTCTACAGCTCCTGCTTTTCTTGCTTCTCCTACTTGTTCTAGAATCTCTTCGATGCTCAGGATAAATCCTTTCTCTTTCCTGTAGGCACAGAACCCGCAGTTCCCAACACATTTATTTGTGATATAGATATTCCTGTTCACCACATAGCTGACAGTATCGCCTACTGTACTGGCGCGCAGATCATTGGCGAGCTCAAACAGCTCAAAAGGATTTCCTTCAAGCAGGAGAAGAGCATCTTCTTTAGTAAATTTTCCTTTGTATGCTCTTTCAATTACGTCTTCTGGAGTTGTCGGTTT
>DASXVB010000283.1:0-42624 GCA_036504475.1 Methanosarcina sp. | reverse complement strand
ATAAATAATAAATAGAATGTAATATTATTTATATGGCTATATGAGTTAATCTGATAATGAGTTTTTAATAACGATGGTCTTCGTGCTTAACGGCTCTGTCTGAAACAGAGCAGCTGAAACTGAACCGAGCAAAATAAATATATTTATGAAGTTACAACTTATTGATTATATTATGTCAGTTAAAAGCCTAAATGAGAAAACTGTATGTCCAAACCCCGAATGTGAATATTATCTCAAGACCGAAGGGAAAGCGATAATAAAGCGGGGAAAGTATAAAACTGGACACCAGAGATACTATTGTAAACACTGCGGGAAGTTTTTTATGGATACGATAGGCACTGCTGTTTATCGCAAGCATCTATCCGCAGATGAGATAAAGCTGGTCTATCGGCTTTTTCTTGAAAAAAATGGGATACGAAGTATTGAAAGGATAACAGGGCACCACAGGGATACGATAAGCCATTTGATAAAAGACACGGTAAAGAACCAGAAGACAGAAGAATATCTTATCAAGCAAATAGGGCTGACAGCCAGCGAATGTGAAAAATTATGGGTACTTCTTGAAAAAAAGAGAGCTAATCCCCGAAAAGTACCCTGAAAGAATAGGCACAGACTTATTTTCCTGAGTATAAGCAAGCCAGTTTACAGTGTCCGAAAATAATACCCTTCAAAAAGAAATATCCTTAATAATATAACTTATTGTATATTGTATAATTACTAAGTATTCTATGAAAGGACATACCGCTAATGAGCTTATTTCGTAATCTAATAGGCACTTGTCTTTATTTGACAATTGAAATTTTAAATAATACAGATATATCGTTCTTATACTGAAAAACAGTATGTTATATAAAAGAGTTCTCTTTGAGGACACCTTCGATAACTATCTTATCAGAAAAAACCCTTCAATTTGCCAATTTTTGTACTTCCTCTACATTGACGATATTGCAAAGCATGTTGAGTGTAATCTACAGTCTGTTGTTGAAAGTCGTAAGTACAGGAATTTTTCTATATAGGACTTGAGCGGTTGAAATGAAAAATCGATAGTATTAACCCTTTAACTGCCTAAAACACTAAATTTTCACAACATTTAATATGCTTTATTTGTACTTTAAGTGTCTAATTTCCTAAAATAATATTTGTCCGGAGAGTAGCTCAGTGCCTTTATATAAATTATTCTGCTTGAACGCAAGCTTCCTTTTTTTCGATCAAACCTTTTCACAAAAGGCGCACAATCTGGCTTTTTTTAAAAGGTTTTTGATCACTTCTACTGCATGATCCAAAAAAAGTTATGTTTTCCCTAGATGGGCCTCAGGTAGTGAAGAAGTCTTAAGTTTGTTTCTTTACCTCCAGATATATTAATAACACCAGTAGTGGTAAGGAGATTACTATAATACTATTGATCTTGCTGTTAGATCCCTGTTTAGTTCCATTCTCTTCTTTTTCACTAGTTGTTCCAATATCAGAAGATTTATTATTCTCTTTTTCGTTTATTGAGTTATTTCCCAATGTTTTTTTGAGGTTGCTTGTATTTCCAGGCTCTATTTTCTCGACTCCCATCTTCTCGAACATTTTATCTTCTTCGGTGTAAGCGGTTATTGCAAACGATAAAAAATCCGGAGTTCTAGATTTGAAATATGAGTATCGGTCATCTTCGCCTGTTTTCTGTACCTCAAGTTTATTCCAAGATGTCTGGTTATATCTCCACAGGCATATTACGGATTTTTTGCCAGTATTTTCGCGGATCCAAGTTCTGTCTACCTTAAATCCAATACTTGCATTCTCGATATTTCCCGAAAGGGAAGTACCAGTGTTTCCAACCTGAATATTTACGCTTTTGTATATTTGACCCGGAGGAAGCTGTGGAACCTGTGAGGATTTTTCTTTAAGCATCTCAATAGTTGTAGTCGTTTTTTGAAAAGTTTTTTTCGGGTCGAATTCCAGATTTGTTATACAAGTTACATTCATAGGAAAATCAAATACAACATGAGAACCGCTGCTTATATATTTTGACGCTGTTTCTTTGGCCTCAATGTTTCTTGAGGGTTCAAGGCTGGTAATTACACTTCCCCCACCGTGTCCGCCGCCTGAAGAAGAGCTGCTGGATGGGTTCTCTGTATAAATTCCTGTATTAACTGAATCCCCATTTATCGTAATAGTCATATCATCCGGTATCTTCCAGCCGGAAATTTCACAAAACTGGATTATGTAATTTCCAGCAGTAAGATTATTGATTCTATAATTGCTCGGGTGCCATTCTGTATCAGGTCCAGTAGTAATCTTCCATTTTGCTTCAGATTCAATAGTTTGAGGTTCAAGAATAACCTTCAGGGAAGATTTCGATACATTAATAGAGTAAGCATAAACATTGAACCCCTGCTGGTCAATATCTGTAGAAATTAAAGGATCATTTTCATAAGCTCCTGTAAAGTTGTTTTTGAAGGAGGCCCGTGTAAAGAATATGATTCTTTCTGTATTGTTATTCGGTTTTATAGTAACATTGAGAGTTTCTTCTTGTTGCGTATCCCATTGTGATCGTAGTAATTCGACTGATGGGTATTGTGCCAAGATTTCTCCAGATTTTCCTTGGATCGAATCACCTATTGCATATGTTTTGATGTTGCTACCTGTGCCTCCTACCTCTTCAATTTTTTCACCATTGGGAAAAGAGAGTGAAATATAACCTTCACTTGCACTTTTCCCTTCATTTTTTACAGTTATGGAAATGTTTGCAGACTCTCCTTCAGAAGTTATACAAAAAGGTTCAATACTAACATTTGTAATTTTTGGAGATGGGAGTATCTCAGCTGAAGATGCAAGTTCTATTACGGCAATATCCAAACTATTATCTGAGCTGTGCCCTGTAAAAACTATTTTTGAACCTTCTGGGCTCCATTTTGGATAAGCATCTGTTATTCCGAGGTTCTCTGTAAGTTTGACCCTGTAACTTCCCTGTATATCTCGAAGCCAGAGTTCGGGACTTCCTCCTTCATCCGAGACGTACACTATCCTTTTTCCATCAGAACTGAAAGCAGGGTTCCATTCTCCATAAGGAGTATCTGTGAGCTGAGTCTGGTTTGTGCCATACCAGTCTATCATCCAGAGATCCGGTTTTTCTTTTGAGTTTTTGGCGCTATATATTACTTTCAAGCCAAGGGGATTCCAATCTTTTCCAGTTCCAACATTTTCGGAGGTGCCAAGCCTAGTATTATTGCTTCCATCCCTATCAACTATCCAAAGTTGAGAAGGAAAACCTGAAGATTCCTCAGTATGAATTATTTTTCGTCCCAAACGACACCAGGCACCCCAACTTTCGGACTTATTAGGGTCATTTGTAATAGGAGTTTCCTTTCCGCTTTCCATGTCTATCCTATACAAATCGGACTGATGACCATCTGATTTTGTTACGATAAGCTCTGTTCCATTGGGGTTCAGATCGTTAAAACCAGTAAGATTTCCTTCTCCAATTCTGGTTCTTATCGCTTCGCTTCCATTTGCCTTCATCTTATACGAATTAAGAGTTCCAGATTCATTATTTTTAACCGTGTATAGAATATAGTTTCCATCGGCAGTCCACACCGGAAACAGTTCAGATTCAGGACTGTCAGTGAGGAATTTTACACTTTTTACAATGCTGTTTGCAGAAATATTCTCACCATAGCCTTCAGCTGCTTCTACAGGTATGGTGAGGATTCCAATTATAAGTAGTAAGTACAAAAGTTTTAAACATAATTCCATCAGTTTTCACCGTTAACATAATAAGTTAATGATAATTGTGCATTATAAAATAAATAACTTATGGGAGTTCAGTCCCAAGAATATATTTTCAGTTGCTAGGATTGGGTTTTTACATATCGAAAAAAAAGGGTAATCGCAAAGTTTAATTTATATAAAATTAAACAGTTTATACAGGGCACTCTATGAAAAAAGATCATAAATAATTACGGAGGGATAAGCCATAAATTGATCAGATAAAAAATTGATTAGATCTAGAGAAGAAGAGCAAAAGATAAATAAAAATGAAAATTTTGAAGTATCAACACCTGTATCTTCGAATTTCACAACAGATATATAACACTACAAAATTCTGGATTTTGCTGATTGACGTCTGCAAAGATTAAGAATCTTTTGTATAAGGTCTTCTTATAATTAAGAATATAAATTAAACATCAAATTCAGAATAATAAACTAAGAAAATCATAAATTTGTTAACTTGGATAAAAATTAAGGAGAAAACTGAAATGTTACCCGGAAAGGTAGAAAATTGAAATTCCGGGTAAGCCATAGGTTAAATAAGGTTTTTAATCTAAATTACTCAACTTTCCTTACTCAAATCAATTTTCTTTCTTTGCTTTAATTGATTCGCTTTTTAATTTAGTTATCCATTCATGCAACTTCGTTCTTAGTTATGTTATTATACCCCTCGGCCAGATGGACGTTTACATATACTACGGCTTCATTAGTGTGCCTGTATGCGTAGTCATCGGTAACCTCTGGAAGCTTATCGGCTTCATCCTGAGAAGTGACAACCGTACCTGCTGGAATATACCTGCCATCAGGAATAGTTACTCCAATTGCTGCTGATGTTGGCTCAAGTACGCAGTTGTTTCCTACCTTTGACTTAAAAACGAAAGCCTGCATACCAATAAAAGTATCGTTGCCTACAGAAGCCGGACCGTGAACCTGAGATTGGTGGGCAAGCGAGACATTTTCTCCGATATAGACCGCATATTTCTCACCGTCGACCTCAACAAGGTTCTTTTCAACAGGTTCACCTTCCTCATTAATTGTCTCAAGAGCATGCAGTACAACTCCATCCTGAACGTTGCTATCATTTCCCACGAAAATCGGCATTCCTTCGTCACTCCGGATAGATGCCATAGGGGAAACCATCACATTTCTGCCAATAGTTACGTTTCCTATGACTGAAGCCTGGGGGTCAATAAAGGCTGTGGGATCAATCACAGGTGCTGTAGGTTTAGAATTCCATGGTGTTACTGGATTTTCCCTAATATTCGAAGCTTTAGTCGCAATTACCTCTGTTGCATTTTGCTCCTGCGTTCCTTCGCCTTTTGAGATACACCCACTTACAGCGAGGGATACTAAAAGACCTAGGATAAAAATTGTAAAGACCTGCTTAGTAAACTTCATAAGAATCCTCCATTGAATTGTGAAGACTATAAAATATATAGAGATTTCTATTTTTATTTTAAAAAAGTTAAAAAAATAAAAATGGAAATATGTTAATTAAAAAAATTCTATAACCAGGCTTTACCAGCCAGGAAATATTTATAAAAATTTTTTATGTATTTTGTGCAATAAATTCAAAAAAATCTGTATTTAAGAGATATGGAATGTGTCATGAAGACAGTTTATTCTGCTCGCAGCTCACTATTATTTTCCTTCGCTCAAGGACTCTTTTTACTGATATTTCTCAGCGAAATGTCGGACCTATCTCTTTTTCATTATTCTCTTAATTTATTTCTTTGTTATCTACAAAATTTCTGCTCTTTCTAAATTCACATTTTTTGAAACTTACCCAAACTTGATAGTAACCGAATATGTGTACATTATTTATATTGACAATCTAAAAGTTCATATATCTTAGAATGTAATATATTTAAAAATAAAGACTGTTATAGGCTGAATTTAATAGTGTAAAGAAGGGGTATTTGTAACTTACCAGGCCAATTTTAAATAGATTGGTTCAGTAGTATAATAATTACGTGGTCACTATACTAAAAGACCATGGACTAAAAGTGCCAATTTTAGAATTAGCAAGTTGAAGAACATCCTATTTATTTTAAGTCATTTTGGCTTCAAAATTATAAAATATTTTATTTTACGACTGGTCAAGATAAGTTTTACACTAATGGGGGATAGAAGGAAAATGGATGAAGATCTAAAGAATCTTATAAAAAAATTGGAACGCTCGGTCTTTGCAGGAAACCGGGCAATTGCTGCTGAAGAACTTGGAAAGCTAGGAGATCCTTATGCTTTACCCGCACTGATTGAAGCGCTGGATGATTCAAGCCCAAAGGTAAGAGTTGCCGCTGCAGAAGCTCTGGGAAACTTCAATATACCGGTAGCTGTCCCTGGCCTTGTAAAGGCTCTTAATGATCCTGAAAGTCCCGTTAAAAAGACTGCAATTGCTTCTCTTGAAAAAATAGGCACACCTGAGGCAATCTTAGGTATTATTAAAGGATTTGAGGACGAGGATAAGTTTGTTCAGAAGGAAGCAGTAAAATCCCTGATGAGAATAGGCTCCAGAGAAGCCATCTGTGGCCTTGAGAAAGCCCTGAATTATCCAGATGATTCATTGAAAAGGATTTCAATAATAGCACTTGGGAAAATTGACACTTATGAAGCTGCTCTCTGCTTGGTAAAGGCAATCGAAAACTCTGATAATAAAATAAGGCAGCAAGCTGCCGAAACCTTGGGAAAAAGAGGCAAATCGGATGTACTTGACGAGCTGATGGAAACCCTCAAGGATCCAAGGCAGCCAGTACAGGAAGCTGCTTCCGAAACTCTTTGCAAAATCTTAAGTGAGTCAACTTCGGTGCCTTTACTTATTAAATCACTCGGAGCTTCAAGCAGAGATGTGAGAAAAATTTCAATTGAAACTCTCTGGAAGATAGGAACTCCCGAGGCGGTTTCAGGACTTTTGATAGCCCTGGATGATCCTGACTGGTATTTGAGAAGCCGTGCTGCAGATGCTCTTGGAAACATTGGTTCTCCTGAAGCGGCACGGGGACTGGTTAAAGCTTTCGAGACCTATGAAAACTCCTTAAGGAAGGCAATTACCTGCGCTCTTGGAAAAAATGGAACCCCTGAAGCTATAAACGGGCTGGTTAAAGCTCTTAATGACTCTGATAGTTCTGTTAGGGAATCGGCAGTTGTTGCCCTTGGAAAAGCAGGCACTTCTGGCGCTATCTTAGGTCTTTTAAAAGCTCTTTATGATACTAAAGCAGCCGTGAGAGAAGCTGCGGCTTCTGCACTTGGGGATCTCAAAGCGCAGCAGGCTGTTCCAGAGCTGATAAAAGTCCTTGAAAATCCTGAAAGCCTGATGCAAAAAGTCGCTATCTCCTCACTTGAGAAAATCGGTACTTCAGAAGCAGTTGCAGGGCTTGTTAAAGCTACTGAAAGTCCAGACGCTTGCACACGAAGGGCTGCATTGAAAGCTCTCGAAAGGATTAATAAATCCAATCTATCACCGGTGAATGCTCAAAATAAGGCCGAAAACCATGATGCGAAATCTGTCTTGCGAGGCTGTTTGACAGGCAGTAATTCTGAAACTCGAATTGAGGCTTCAAATTTTTCAGGTGATATACATAGTATGAATTCTCTTAAAGAGCTTGAACTCTCAATTTCTGTTGAAGAGACTGAAGAATCGAGGGCCCATCAAAACATGAGCCATGGAGGAAAAATAGGGATTGGACTGACCTGTCCATATTGCTCCAGAAAACTGAATCTCTCCACTGCTCCCAATTTCTGTCCTTTCTGCGGGATGAAGTGGAAGTTGAAATACTAAATTTCCACTTTTTCCGGAAATAATGAGATGGATGTAAAATCGTAAAAAATATAACATTGTTACTGGTAAAGTCTAATGGATAAGGAAAAATAGGAAAGTAAAGTGATAAAAAGTAAAATAATAATAGAAAAATTAAATAAATCATAAGAAAAAGGAATCTTAAAAAAGATCTAAAATTAGCAAAAGGGAAGAAAAACCTTCCGTTTGCGACTAGATTTTGAAGAGATCTCATGCTTTTTCATGTTTAGTTGAATAGAGATTTTAAAGCATCAATTAACTTTCCAAAGAAATTTACTTCTTCTGCCGTTTCTTTCCCATTTTCATCCGTTAGATTACCTTTTTCTTCCATACCTGTAGGCCCCTGTCCTGGCATCCCGTTGCCATCCATTGTTGAATTTCCAGATCTTGGCGGTTGACTCCTATTAGTCATCATTTCAGGACGCCTCTCTGTTCCATTCTCAAAACCCTGAGAGATTTTTTCACTTCCATTTTGCATCCCTGGCCCAGGACCCATATTCTGAGAAAGAATGACCTTTATATCATTAGGAGCTGCGACAAACAGCTTATCAAGTTCTTGTTTTATCTGAAGAAGGTCATCTTCGGTCTTGGCACTGGAGAGTTTCTCCTTTATTGCCTCGAGGTTGGTTGTGAGCTTCTCGGCTGCTTCAAGGGACGATTCATTTGTAAGATTTTCTTTGGAATTATCTAGAGTTTCTATAGTAATGTTTACCGATTCGATCATTAGACTCTTCATTTGATCAACTGATTCTCCCGAACCGGATGAAGGAGGTATACTTTGGTTTTCAGCAAGTGCAAAAGAAGGAATTATACTAAGTAAGGTTAATAAAGTAATTAAAACGAGAATTACTTTTTTAGTGAAAATTTTCATACATTTCACCTTTGAAAATACAAATTCAGACTTTGGGTTTGATTCGGTACTTACTTCTATGGAATTTATCTCAAATTTATCTGGAAAAAGAGATGGGAAGAGTCATCTTGAACATCATCTCCTTCTATTTCCATCTCATTTATCAAACCCAAAGCTGTCAGAGATTAAGTTTCAGTACTGTTATCAGTGCTGTTGTCCTGCGTTCTGCTAGGGTCTATAGGGCAGTCACAATCCCCATGATACATCGGGTTATCTCTACCCATTCCAGGCATTTCCCGCGAGGACGACATGATATCCTTGAGATCTCCAAGAGACTTAGCTCCGTTAATGTCTTCTATCAGACCATTGAGTTCTGTGATCCTACTGCTGATTTCATCACTCGTGTTCTTGCTCTCACTTACTTTAACTTGGAGGTGTTCAACTTTCTTTTCGAGCGAATTGACAGCTTTGGTCTTTGTATAGGTGAATACAACTTTCTGAAGTTCTGCTGCAGTCGAAGCTTCACTCACATTGTTTGATAAATTTTGAAGATCAGTGATTCTTTCCCCCAGCTCTTTAGCTCTGTTGTCTTCTCCAGCTTCCTTAAGCCTTGTCTGCTCAGTTTCGAGCATTTTGGTCATATTTCCAAGAGAATCAGTTATTTTGGTTTGAACATCAGTGTAATTAGCATCAGTCACGTTTTCAACCTGGTTGAGGCCAAATAATTCAGGCATTCTACGGGATCTATTGTTCATTTCATCAGGTCCTTTATGCCTTTCATCGAGTCCCATACATTCATTTGTCTGCCTGTGGCTAGACAAAACCTTCTGGAGATCTGATGCATTCGAAACCTTGTTTACATCACTGTAAAAACTCTGAAGCTCAGTAATTTTCTTACTGATTGAGTTAAGGATATTTGTCTGAACCTCAGTGAAATTTCCATCAGTTATATTCCCTGCCGGACAAGATTTAGGATCATATCCAGGATCAGTCGAGTTTGACAGGGTTGAATTTTCTGAAGCAAAAGTCCCTGAAGGGATGATACTTAATACAATCAGTATCATCGCAACACGGGAAATTGATTTTAACGCTTTCATTGCCATACTTTCCCTCCATTAATTGCCGTTTTTTCTTTTTGCCCCATCGGCTGTTCGCCTGTTGACAGTTCTGAGATTATCTGGCTTAAATATAAGCTTACTTTCAGAAATAGAGAAATGAATCTATCTTGATTTATGGAATAAACTTTTTTGAGCTTTTAATTAATAAAAAAGACTTAAAAACCATAATTAATCCTTAACAGGGCCTTTAAATATTGTATCCTTAAACAAAAGAAACATATCCATTATTAGGACTTGCGCAGTTGAACTGAGTATAAACATTATGAGATTTTATCAAATTGTCTAATCCATAATATTTATGATAGATCTGCTCCTGCTTTATTTTGCTTCTCAACTGCGCAAGTCCAATTAAAAAGGCCCTTTAACAGAGTTGGTTAAGAGTCTTCTGTTTTGAAATTTAATCGGAGGTT
Organism: Methanosarcina sp.; assembly: GCA_036504475.1. Taxonomy (GTDB): domain Archaea; phylum Halobacteriota; class Methanosarcinia; order Methanosarcinales; family Methanosarcinaceae; genus Methanosarcina. The sequence goes on along the minus strand of DASXVB010000283.1, from coordinate 32,697 downwards.
TTAAAATCCAACAGGATGTTTTACGAGTAAGCTGTAGTCAATTTTTGACCCAATCTTTACAGTGTGCTTCAAATGAATCTGTTATTATACTCGCTTTGCCATTTGTTATGATTAGTTTGCCAGTTCTTATATTTGCCTTCCCATGAATTAAAACTGCTAAACCACTTCATGTAAATAGCATACCATTTTTTGTAATCATCGCCATGTTTTTTGTTGTTCCAGTTCTTTTTCTCATTTTCCCACTTATTTTTTTCATTGTTCCAGCTGTTCTTTTCTTTTTCCCAATTTTTCTGTTCATTATTCCACTGTTTCTTTTCATTGCCCCATTGGTTTTCAGTTTTTTGCGGAGCTGCGCTTACAGACGCAACTGTTACATGTTACAAAAAAGACCAGCATTAAAACGCATATTGTCTTTTTTATTTTATCAAGTACTTTCTTCCCCATATGCCTACTCCTTATCTTTCTTTACTTTTATTTGGTTTTAAATTGCTTGTTTTTCAATTCGTCTCCGCCGCATATCTACTACGAGAAAACTTTATACCAGTTAATCACACGGATTTACTTCTATATAACTACTGGCAGTTTTTTTGACATAAAGAAGACTTACACACTTGAAAAACAAAATAAAGCACAAACAAATTGCTGCAGACAATTTGAAATTCCCATATTTTATGCTATTTTTATCCTGGTTCAAATTGTGCCAGTCCTCTTTGTTCTAATCGTCTTACCGGTTATTCACCGATCGACAATTCCAAAATATATTAGCTTAAATATAAAATTACTTACAGAAATAAAGTGACTAATAGGGTCTAACTCGAAAAAACAATTCTTTCTAAACCTTAAACTGCATAAAAGGCCTTAAATATCGTAATTAAAACTTATTAATCTCTTTAAACGTTGTATTCTCTAACAGAAGGTATATTCAGCATTTATTATCGTGAATATTAAGCTGGGAATTAATTCTGAGCTAAATTCTCTAAGTGTCATTTTGTCCGCGATATAATCTCCAAACAAAAAGAATTCTTTTAATCTGAAATGCAGTCTAATGTTAGAAAAAAACTCATTTTGGGATTTTAAAGGAAAATTATCCTTTAAAATTTGATGATTAAGGCTCATAAAGGATTAAATTTAGAAACAATTCCATTTAAAGGATATATTGTAAATTTAATGCATTGGTGTTCCTAAAAAAGTAAGTATTCTTTTATTATTTAATCTGGATATATGTCTTCAGTCAGAAGCACATCGAGCAGTACCACCCACCTCAAGAAACCCAAAATAGTCTATTAAAATAGTCTATTAGAACATAGCTTTATCCTGTGTATGTAAAAACGGTTAAAGCGTTGAAGAAACCATATGCGTATACCTGCAATATCCGCTCGATGTATTTCTGACATATTTTTAATTCTCTCCTGAAATGTATAATATTTTTATGGACTGAAACTCTTTATAACAGAAAAAATGTAATAGGGATTAAAATGCCTGATAACCCGGAGGAAAAATTGCTGATTCTGCAGCTTTCTGAAGATTCCAGAAAAATTGCTCGGCTTCTTTCAAGTGAAACCGCAATCAAAATCCTTAAACTACTTAATAAGAAGTCGATGTCGGCAGGTAACCTTGCCGATGAGCTTGGAGTGCGCCTGAATACTCTCAAATATAATCTGGACTCACTTCTTGAAGCCGGAATGATCAGAGTAAGACACGTAAAATGGAGCCAGAAAGGAAGGGAAATAAAAGTTTACGAAGCAGCGAAAAAAGTAATTGTTTTTCTGCCTGCAAAAGAGAACCCAGAGACTCCTTTTATTTCAATGAAGCACTGGCAAGAGAGCACAGAAAACTCGGAGAGGCAGGAAATTTTGAAATTATCCTGGAGTTAATTACAGAGTCTCAGTATTTCTGGGACGACTCTATTGTTTCCGAGAAGGCTTTGAAAAAAAACCTATTAATATATGAACTTGAATTAAACGTACAATCCAATAATAAGTTCCTTCCATAGGACGTGGCCCAGTATGAAAATCAAATTTCTGTCCTTGCTCCTTATATTAAGTATTATTATGATCTCAGGCTGTGTTAATGAGGAGTCTCGGGTCTCTACTTTTAAAGCTCCAGATTTGTACAAGATTATCTTTTTCCCGTATGAACCCAATCCAAGCCCTAATCCAGGCCCTGAGCTCAATCTGAAAGATGCGACATTCCTTCTTGACAAGAATATCGATAAAGCAGAAAATATTTCATTAAGGCTTAAAACTGGGATTGAGAGCTATAAAGCAGAAGGGAAAGATGTTAGTAGACTTGAAGCTTTGCTTGAAAAGTACGACAGTCTTATAAAAGAAGCAAAGCAATACCGAGCTCTCGCAAATAAAGCTGTCGCAGAAGAGAATAACAGCTCAATTGCGAATTCGAGTCAATATAACAGTTCATCCGAAAATATAAAAATCGATTATTTGATTCAGTCTCAGAAAAGCATGATGCAAGCTGATCATGTCCTGAGAGACATTTTCGAGGAACTTCGTTCTCTAACACCTGGAAGTGAAGAACTCAACAATACATCTCAGCTTATTTCGGCAGGAAAGGGAAAAGCTATGTTTATGGGCGGTTTCACTCTGAACATGCACCTCGAAAAAGGAGAAATAGCAATCTTTGGCTTTTCAAAAGATTCCGAAATTGATATAAATGGGAATTACACATTTGAAGAGAAAAACGATTCACATAATAAGGTACGTCTGTACCACATAAATTCTGCTGATGTGAATATCTCCGGATCCCGTAAGACTGTAATGTTATATAGTGAAAACGTTACCCTCACTGCAGATGGCGAAGGTTATGCAGCTTTCCAGGGGAATGGTACCTATAGTGTCAAAGAGGCAGGTAAAACAGTAAAAGAAGAAAACTGGGCAAAACCTTTCTTTGAAGACGGAATGAGTTCCGAAGACTATGGTCCAAAAGGAATGGATAACAATACAGGACCTGGACCTAATAAGAATGACATGATACAATAATTGGGCACAGGTCATGTGTGAGTAATATCACGTGACAGAGTTTTCCAAAAATAGAAAGCAGGAGAAATTTAGTTTAGGAGAAGCAATTAACGTTCCAGAAAAATATTAAAAATGCCTGAATTGAAAATCAAAATGTAACTCTGGGTTTATCGAAAATGAATAGAAGGCTCTATATTATTTGTATTGCTGCCGTACTTGCTTTAGTAGGACCTGCATTAGCATCAAACAGCACGGCCACAGTTCATGGAACGGTATATGACTACAATACCTTCAAGCCTTTGGATAATGCAGTGGTTGAGGTAAATTCTACTCCTTCACAGTCCATGGTGGCAAAATACGGTGTCTATTCTTTTGATCTGATACCTGGAGATTATAATATTACAGCCCTTTATTATCAGAACAGTAGCATTACATATTCGGCAACAGAGATCATTAAGATTAAAGATCAAGGAAATTATGTGCGTGATCTCCTGCTCCTTCCAGTTTATTCCGAAGAACTCATGGGTAACTCTGAAGACAACAAAAGCGCAGAAAACTCCTCTTCGTATACAATAAATTCGCTAACAGATACAACCATCGGTCAGATGATCTCTGGCAAGGATAATTCAAGCAGCACGAATTCAGCTGCTGAAGCTGGTTCTATAAATGCAAATTACCTGCTAATAGCAGCCTTTTTATTTCTCCTCCTGCTTGTAGGAGGCTACCGTCTCTCCAGAAAGGATAAAAAAATAGAGGAGAATTCATCCCAAAAAAGGGCATATATAAATGGAAAAGGATATGTGACAGGGCATCCTTCTAAACCTGTTAAAGTGCCCGAAATCTCGGTAGAAGTCCATGATAAAAAAATAGAAATTCCTCATGAAGACATGGAGCCAGAAATAAAGGAGTCTCAGGTACAGGAATCTCGGGTAAAACCCTTAGAAACTGCATCTGTAATAGAACCAGCAGAGACTGTGATAGATCCTATAAAAGAATCTGTGAGTGAACCGGTAAAGATGCCGGTGAAAGAATCAACATTTGAAATCCCAGAAGAAGATATGCAAGTAGAGCCATCAGAAATTGAAGAGGACTCTCCGGCAAACGGAGAGGAACTGATTGAATCTGAGTCGCAAAAAGAGAAAAAGGAAATTCTCTTTGAAGAACCTGCGGATAAGCTCACAGAAAGTTCCAATATTGAAATTTCTGCTTCCAAAAAGAAGCTCCCGCTCCCAGCAGACCTTCAGGAGGTTATGGACATAATCCGAGGTCAGGGAGGCAGAATTACTCAAAAAGATCTTCGTAGTAGGTTGAAGTATTCTGAAGGAAAGGTCAGCCTCATGCTTGCAGATCTAGAAAGAAGAGAATTGATTGAAAAGTTCAAAAGGGGACGAGGAAACGTTGTAATTATAAGAGATGAGCAGCGCTAATAATCAAGACTTTCATTTCTCCCTTTATTAGCTGCTATTTTATTTGTTATCTGTTTATGTATTTTGATAACCTGCTCATAACTTATTGATTTATTCAATAACTCTATTAATTATATACTCAATGATTTCCCTTACTTTTTACTGACTTTAGTCTACAGGCATATAGTTTGCCTCGATAATTTCGTCTTCTTTTATTTGCCTATCACTTCTTAATAAGTTCTTTGTTGTAAATACTATCCATCTCCAGTGGAGCATGATATGGATTACAAAGAAAGCCAACATCAGGATTCCAATTTTCTCATGGATAAAATTAAGGATCGAACCTGCACCGCGATGGTTAAAATACATTACAAGACCTGAATAACCTACCAAGGCGAATTGAACAAAGAATACTAAGTCTACGAAATAGTTGATTTTTGTCTTTCTTCCACCTATCATATCTCTTTTACTACTGAAAAGGTTCTTTGTTGTAAGTACTATCCATTTCCAGTGAAGTGCAACGTGAACCACAAAGAACACTAACATTAAGATTCCAATTTTATCATGGATCAGCCTCAAGATTGGACCTGCAGCACCATGATTAAAAAACATTACAAGACCTGAGTAGCCGACTAAGATAAATTGAACGAAGAATAACAAGTCTACGAAATAGTTAAGTTCTGTTTTTTTCATTTTCGTCTTCCTTTTATTACTTTTAAATTTTTATAAGATTCTTAATTTCAGTTCATTTGATTGATTTTTGCTTCATGAGCTATTTATCATTCCAGTTCTGTTGTTCTCCAGCTAATATTGTGCATCCCCTTTATTGGCAAAAAAAGAAATAAAAATACTTACAACTAAATAGGGAAAATTATCTATATATTTATAATTTAAAGCTCAATTATCCCGTATATTTAAAAATAAAGCTTAATTATGAAGCCTAAATCTTAATCTGCTTATTTTTTTCTTTTTTGCTGATCACCTGGATCATAGCTAGGTGGTCAGGAAATGCAGAAATGACTTTACAGTAGGCTGAAATATTTAAAGGAAAAATAAGCTTCAACTTGCCAACTTCGTTATGTCTTCATGTATCAAACTCTTAAATATAATTCCCAATGAGCTATTTTTCAGTTTATAATGATCTCTTGATTGGTTTTATTATAAATCTCGGAAAAATTCTTACCTCTCACTGTCAGGTAAAATTACCGTGTAGTAGAATGCTAAAAAATACCAAAGCCTTGATTTTGTCGAAGGAAACAGCTCTTATGGAAGGCCTGAAGGCTCTTTTGAGAAAATTCCCTCGCAAATAATACTTTATCGGGATTCCATTTACCTTTTATAGAGAAATTAAAGAGTAAATTGTAACAAAAGCATATAAAAAAGCTTCATTGATAAATTAATTCCATAAATTTCCTGTTTTTAGCTAAGTATGCTTTTATTATTAAATGCCAATAGAGGGGATGACTGCCTTCTCCTGAAAGATGGCAAATAAAACTTCCTACACCTCGCAGGTCTTAATCTGGACGTTCAATGGAACGAACGGGTAGAAACTGATACCTTGCCACCTGAATCAGGATTCTTCAATTGAGATTCAATTTTCTCATTTGAAGAATGAAAGTAGGAGCAGTCAAAAAGCCTACACTCCAAAAATGAGGCATTTGCATCTGGCAAGTGTCTCAAAGCGCGGATCGGCTCTCACCCTGCAACCGATCCGTGTTAACTCCCTATTTAATGAAGGCTATAAAAGTCAGTTGAGGAACAGCAGAAGAAAATTAAACTAAAATAGCAAGATCAATTTGAAATCAAAAAATAAGCAAAAACTTTAGATATATAATAAGTCAAATGTTAAATTAAATATTCAAACAGATTATGAAAATAGTGAACTTTGTTCAAGCTGCTTGAAGAGGCAAGGATATGATTTAGAGGGTAAGTATGACACTTAGTGAAATAATCGATTCTTTTAAAACAAAGTTGAGTCCCTCAAAATTTATGGATTCGATCGAGAAAAAGGCTAGTTTCTACGACGAATCCGAGAACAATTCAGAGGTAAATTCTTTGGGAAAGAGTCTAAAAAGCAATCCATATCTTAATTCTGTAAATAATTATGATAAGAGTTCTAATGAGTTAAGAATCTCCAAAAATAAAGACGAGCCTCTTATCAAACTAACCGATGTCTGGAAAATTTATCAGATGGGAGAGGTTGAGTTTGCAGCTCTAAAAGGAATAAACTTGGAAATCTACGAAGGGGAATTTCTGATCATTCTCGGGCCTAGTGGAAGTGGGAAAAGTACCATGATGAACCTGCTGGGCTGCCTAGATATACCTTCAAAAGGCACTGTTATCCTGAACTCAAAGGACATCTCAAAACTTGATGAATCAGAACTCGCTGTTATTAGAGGGCAGATGATTGGTTTCATATTTCAGACTTTTAATCTCCTTCCCACTCTCAGCACAGAAGAAAACGTGATTTTACCCATGGAATTCCAGGAAGAAGATGGACAACTAGCCCGACAAAAAGCCTCATATCTGCTTGACATTGTTGGACTTTCTGACAAGAAAGGAAACCTTCCTTCTCAGCTCTCGGGTGGACAGAGACAGAGAGTTGCAATAGCCCGTTCCTTGGCCGTGAATCCTCCTGTAATCTTGGCAGATGAGCCTACAGGAAACCTTGACACGAAGACTGGAAACTATATCCTGGATTTCCTGAACGAGTTGCATGCAAGAGAAGGTAAGACAATTATTATTGTTACTCATGATGTCGAACTTGTAAGATATGCAACTAGGATTGTGTACATTCGAGACGGCGAAATAGAAAAAATCGAAACAAATACGAAAAACAAACCAAGAGCGAAAAACGAACTAATTACGGAAAACGAAACAAATACAGATAATGAACCAAGTACGAAAAACGAATCAAGTACGAAAAACGAACCCGATCTGAATTGAGGAATAAAAATGAGAAAATTCTCTTTGCTAACATTTTTACTACTGCTTTCAACATTCCTATGCCTTGGAGTCGGCACAGCCTTTGGTGCATCAAATGGGAATATAGACTCTGCAGCTGTGCAAGTAAATGTAACTAATCAAAATCCTGACACTGCCAGGCCTGGGGAGCCTGTTGAACTTACCCTCAGCGTGCAGAACATCGGAAACGCTGACTTGAAAAACATAAAAGTTGCAGTCAATCCTGAATATCCTTTTAGTAAACTTTCTGGAGAAGACCTTGAAAAGAGTATTGCTTATCTAAATGCACGACAGGATACTGATGAGTCAGGGGTTCTTAAATTCAAACTCATGACCGATGCAAATGCTTCCGAAGGCACTTATAATTTTGACGTCGCTACTACTTATACAACTGGATCAGGATCTGATGAAAAGACTTACACTACCACACAAACAATCCAGGTTCAAGTTCAGGGTAAAGAATATGCTCAGGTTGTGACCATAAGCAAGTCTGATATTGACATAGCAAAGGAAGAACCTCTGGAGTTTATTGTTACAAATACAGGAACTTCTCCCTTGAAAAACCTAGTTTTCTCTTGGACTGATCCAAAAGGTGTAGTTTTGCCTGTATACTCTGACAACACAAAACACATCAAGCAGCTGGATGCAGGTCAATCCGTAAAAGTTGATTATACCGTAATGGCAGACGTAAGCGCTACTCCTGGACTCTATACTCTGGGTGTCAACCTTTCGTATGAAGATTCTAACTCTAACTCGAAAAGTATCCAGACTACAGCAGGACTTTTTGTAGGGGGAGCAACTGACTTCGATGTTTCCTTCTCGGAAAGCAGTGCTGGAGAGACTTCTTTCTCAGTCGCAAATGTTGGTAACAATATAGCATATGCTGTGAAAGTCTCTGTTCCGGATCAAGATGGGTACAAAGTTTCAGGAAGTTCATCAACAATTGTAGGAAATCTAGAGAAAGGAGATTACACAATTGCTTCGTTTAATGTTGCAAATTCGCAGAGTGGTGCAGGAGGAAACACAACTGAAAATGGTGGAACGCCTCCAGATTCTTCACAAGCTGGTGCTAACGGCGCAAGCTCAAATTCTATGAATTCCTCTAATCCATTGAAGGTCCAGATTGAGTATACGGATGCAAAGGGAGAAAGGGAAACTGTTACTAAAGAAGTTAATCTCGGAACTACAACATCCGGAAATATGACTGCAGCAGGAGGCCCGGGAGGCCGAGGTAGTACTGGAATTGGTTCATACCTACCATATATTGGATTGCTTGTCATTGCAGGTGGAGCATTTGTCTACCGAAGGAAAATTCAAGAAAAGATACAAGCAAGAAAAGGTAAACAATCCGAGTACAAAAAGCCTGAAGACCAAGAGGTCTGAAAAAACACGCTACTAGATGAACGGAAGGATGCAAGATGAGACAATCGACCTACCTGAAAATGGGTCTGAACATGCTTGTTCACAGTAAACTCCGAAGCTGGTTGACCATTATCGGGATAGTTATAGGGATCGGATCTGTAGTTGGCATCCTCTCTCTCGGAGATTCTATGCAAGAGCAAGTTCAGAGTAGACTTTCCGAGATGGATCTGACAAAAATAACCATAACTCCAGGATATTCCAAGGCATCATCTAATATGCCTGGGCCGGGAGGTGGAGGAGGTACGACAACAGATGTTGAATTAACAGATACAGACATTGCGGCACTTCGAGGATTGAATAATATATCATATATAGAGGGAGAGATTTCCGGCAGTGAACCAGTGATTTATGCAGCACAAAATGCAACCCTTTCAATTACAGGTGTAGACCCACAGGTCTGGCAATATATGACTACACTAAAAACACAATCTGGAAGATTGCTTGAACCTTCTGATAAGTATGTTGCAGTCATTGGAAGCGGCGTTGCAAGTGGAACTTATAAACAGGATATCGGAATTAACCAGGTAATCACTGTAAATGGCAAAGCAGTGCGTGTTGTTGGGATTCTGTCAGAAGAAGGTCAAGGTGACAGAAGTATTTACATGCCTATCGATGGAGCAGTAACCCTAATCAATGATTCAAAAAATAATGTTTATGATTCCATTACTGTAAAAGCCAAGAGCGAAGATGCAGTAGACAATCTGACACAAGATATCGTGGATAAGCTCATGATATCAAGGCACATTGTCAATGATGATGATAGAGACTTTTCCGTGTCAGCTTCTAAATCTATGGCTGAATCTGTCACTGAAATGACAAGTTCAATGACTCTCTTCCTTAGCGCAATTGCAGCTGTGTCATTGCTTGTGGGAGCCGTTGGTATTGCCAACACCATGTTTACTTCTGTACTTGAGAAAACAAAGGAAATAGGGACTATGAAAGCCATTGGAGCAAAAAATAGGGATATCCTCATGATTTTCCTTTTCAATTCTGCAATGGTAGGTCTTGTTGGTGGTATCCTTGGAGATATATTGGGAGCTTTTGTTTCAACTCTCTTCCCGCTGCTGGGTTTGCGGATGATGGGAGGAGGAGGAAGTTCAAGTATATATTTTGCTCCTGATCTAATGGCTTATGGGCTTATTCTAGCAATAATGATTGGGGTACTCTCTGGAGTAGTGCCTGCATACAGGGCTTCAAAATTAAAACCTGTAGATGCACTGAGATATGAATAACCGGAAAGTTATTCTGAAAGTTTAAGAAATTAAAGGGGAAATTAAAAACTGACAGTATCCCCTTTAAAGATTTTATTTTTGAATCAGTCACTATTTTTGTGAAATCGCACAATCTTTTCTATTCTATCCAGATCACTCTCTGAGATTCAACTGCACCTGATATTATTTTTATTTTTTGTTATTATCTTTGTTCTCAGCCATCTCTATAAGATCTAATTTTTCTATTTTTTGACTTATATTTCAACAGTATTTATGTTCGAAATTTTCGGCAAACTTCCTTTATTCCAAGAGCGGTGAAAAAATTTGTTAGCATATCTCCTCTAATCATTTGCTTTTTTAGAAAAGATGCCGTAAAAAAGATACTTAAGTTAAAAGCAAAACCGATATTGTAAATCATCCTTAAAAATATAACTGATTTTCAGAGTGAGATGAGCTATTTTCTTATCTGTAACTTAAATTTTGAAAAACCTGTTTAAATCGTAAATCTTGATAATATATACATCTTTCGAAGGCGAAAACCAAATATTCACTTTATCTTAAAAACTGATATGTTTGTTATTTTTTAGGTTTGACAAAAAGCGTAAATTGGGCATAAAGGTAAATATTACCTATTAAAAATTATTTAATAAATTAATACTGGATAACAGAGGTTTTGGGTTGGTTGTTATGAAATTATCCCTTCAAATGTATGAAAACTTCCACAAGATGTTTACTGGAAGTAACGAAAATACTTTTGAAACATGCAAGGAATGCGGGGGAGCCTGCGAGCATAATAAAGTAGGTACTCTGCTACCTGGAGAAGAAGAATATATGGCAGAAAAAATGGGTCTAAGTGTTTCAAATTTTAAAATCCGCTACTTGGATCTTCTAAAAATGGATGATGGGACTCTGATACAGGTATTAAAATTAGGGAAAATATGCCCATTTTTAAACCAGGATGAAGTATGCGAGTGCCGGAACTTTAAGCCGATATTCTGCAAAATCTATCCTGTAGTTTTTACGATTGAAGATGAAAAAATAAATTTTAGAATAGACAGCTGGTGTAGATTATCAAGAAAAAAGACATGCAGGGTTTACTTTGAAACTGCTATACCGCTTTTATCAAGCCTTGAAATTCCAGTAAAATGGTTAAGGCATGTAACTAGCTATGATAATCTTTGCTTTGACTATGATAGGCTGGAAAGACACAGGCGCGGGAAAAATAAGTGTGCAGTTTTTTCGCTGGAGGAATTGTTAAGTCTACAGAAAGTCGAAGTAGAGACTGCCAAATTATGTATCGATTTCCGTCAAAAAGTCGAAAAACCAATTATTTTAGTTTAGTTTGAACGATAGAATCTAAATACCGGCAGAGATCTGAGTTAACTTGCCGGCAAAAATAAAAATTTTAGTTTTTAGTTACTTCCCACTTTCCGCAGTAAAATTTCAGATTTCATAATTTTTCCTGCTATCGATTTTCAATTAAGTGCGGATTTATTGAACTTTTATGCAGGAGGTAAAAGCAACTATATGGTGTATTTAGAGACAAAAACGGTATCATTCAATTTTCACCAAATTCCATAAAGAACTTGAATTATTTGTATCTGTTCCAAAAACGCTATCAAGAAAAATATTAATGTTCAAAAAAATACTGTGGAATGTGGGATAGAGGATTAACAAGAGATAAAAATATAGAGATTCAAGAATCCTGTATAATATGTAAATTCTTGCATGTCGTGCAAATATGCCTTTTCAGTGTTTAAGCCGACATTTATAGTCTATAATCATTCTATAATAATTGAGAATTGCTTTAAATCAGTCACTTTCATAGATATAAGGATTCGTTTAGTTATATATTATCGATTTGTTATATATATTGAATAATGTACCCCGCTGAGACACTTATACCAAACAGTAAAAGTAATATTATCAATACCTCCTTCTTGTCTTTTTCCTCTTTAAGCAAAACTAATAATCCTAGACCACCGCTAGCGCAGAGTCCAGCGATCACTGAGCCATAAGTAATGACACCTTTGAGATATAACATCGTTATCGCGACAGAAGCAGCACAATTTGGAATAAGTCCGAATAATGCCACTAAAAATGGTTGGAAAATACTATGCATTAAAAATATTTTTTCTACAGTCCCTTCCCCCATTTGAGCAATAGCAAAACTTATTGCAAACGAAACACTAAAAATAAATATAAAAACCTTGATGGTATGGATTATGGGGTGAAGGATAATCTCTTTTGGATTAAATTTTACTGATGAAGGGCTTGCGCTATGACCACAGCAGGCTTTTTCTTCTAGAATGATTGTTTCATGATCATGATGCTCATTATCGTGACCTTCTGCATATGCCTTAATATGGGCTAAGGTCTCTTTGTTCGATTTTCTAAAAGCGAAATCAACAGCATATCCACCGATTACAGCGATAATAATTTTTGTTATTATAAAAGGCACAATAATTTTAGCTTTTTCTGGTTGAGATAAAATTACCGGAATTGCTTCGTCCGAAGTGGACAAATAAACAGCAAGCAAAGTGCCAATAGTGATTAACCTTTGCGTGTAAAGAGCCGAAGCGACAACAGATATGCCACACTGAGGAAAACTACCTGTAACCGCTCCTATAGCAGGGCCAAATATTCCAGCCTTTTGTACTGCTTCCCTGATATTGTTTGCATATTTATATTCAACTAACTCAATTGCAACAAAAATGATAAAAAGTAATGGAATCATTTTTGCGCTGTCTGTTAATGCTTCTAAGAAAATATCAAACAAATAAGCTACTTCCATCTAATATCCTCTGCTTCAATTTAGTTTTCTATTGTTTTTTGGTTTCTTGGGATTCTACTGAATTAAATTTGGAAGGTAAACTCTCGTAACCTTTCTCACTCCGCCTATTTTGCCAATTATAGTCTATTCTTTTAGGACTTCTAGTCTGGAAGTTGCTTCCTCGATATCCTCAATATATATCCAATATCCGAACCGAATTTAATTCGATGTTTCTCAGATATTTTTAAACATATAAATACACTTTTATAATTGTATACAATTTATTTGAAAATTAGGCTCTATAACAATAAGTTTATCCATTATAAATAAGATTAGAGATTGGGGGAATTTTATGGAAACGATGGACGCGATTTTAACCAGAAGAAGTATCCGTAAATACTTACCAGATCCGGTAAACCGAGATGTGATTGAGAATGTTTTAAAAGCTGGAATGAATGCACCATCCGCAGGGGACGAGCAGCCTTGGCATTTCGTTATAATAGATCAACATGACCTACTTGGAAAAATTTCAGAGATTCATCCGTATGCAAAAATGCTGAAGGGCACTCCTGCTGCAGTGCTCGTCTGTGGGGACCAGAAAGTTCCAAAATTCAAAGACTTCTGGATTCAGGACTGCTCAGCTGCGAGTGAAAATATGTTGCTTGCCGCCCACGATCTTGGGCTTGGGGCTGTCTGGATTGGGATTTATCCTGCTGAAAGGATGATCAGGGAACTCAGAAGTTTGTTAAATATTCCAGAGCACATAACTCCGTTTTCGATTATTGCAATGGGTTATCCAGCGGAGGAAAAATCTGGAAGGCTGAGGTACGATGTTTCCAGAATCCATAGTAATCTTTGGTAAAATTGTTCAAATCTGAATCCATAATAATGCCTGGTAGAAATCAGGCTGCCTTTCAGCTAAATAACGCGAGGCGTGAATGTTGCTGAGAGGTATAGTTTAGATTCTTTTAATTTCCGCTGAAGTTTTCCTTACTTTTTATCCTTCTGGATTGGATTTTATATTAATTACCAGTAATTTTTAGAAATATTTTTTAATTTTTTAGAAATATTTTTTTAATTAAAGGAGACAATTATATGCAAAATTAAGCGGTAGTACAAAGAGGGTTAGTTTAATAAAGAGGGCTAGTTTATGAAAAAGAAAATCTTATCAGGTCTTATTTTACTTATAATTCTTTTTTCTATACTGTCTTATTCAGCAGGGGCTGCCAATGAAAATCTTCTTAAATATACAAGCTCAGGAAACGCTTTTGGGGCTGGAGAGAATCTCCAAATTAATCAGGACATTCAGAGAGATCTGGTGATTGCAGGATCCAAGCTTGAGATAAATGGGACCACTGGTGATGATATCATAGCTGCGGGTGGGGAATTAATTGTCAATGGAAACGTTTCAGGAAACATTATTGTAGCTGGAGGTTCTGTCAAGATAAACGGGAATGTAGGTGGAGACTTGGCAGCAGTTGGTGGCCAGATAACTCTTTCCCGGGGCAGTGTGGTTGAAGGAGATATCTTGCTGGGCGGAGGAAATGTAATGCTTGATGGACTCGTTAATGGAAACGGAGACGTCTCAACAGGCACCCTCCAAACCGGAAATGACTTCGGGCTTAAAGGAAATCTTACGCTGCAAGCCGATAATTACCCTTCCAATCTGGAAAATAAGGTAGGTGGAAACCTGAACATTACCAAGGTAAATGCAAAGGAAGATCAGCATCAAAATATTTCTAAAGGATTTGATGTTTTCTCTTTTATTGTTGAGCTGTTTGCTTCCTTTGCTCTGGGCCTGACTCTAATCTATCTTTTCCCAGGTTTTGTAACAGGGCTTGCGGAACTCGTAAAAGATTCACCTTTGAAAACTGGATTACTCGGCTTTCTGGCTCTAATTTTCCTTCCGATAATATCGATAATTCTACTTTTTACTATCTTTGGGTTGAGCCTCTCATTTCTTATAATCTTGCTCCTGTTATTTGGACTTCTTATCGCAACAGTGCCCGTAAAATTGCTTGCTGGCGAGATAATCTCTAACAAAATCTTAAAAAAGGACGCTGGAAAAATGATATACTATCTTATCGGGACAGTCATATTTGCAATTATATATGAAATTCCCTTTGTAGGAGGACTTATACGTTTCATTGCGCTTCTTATTGGGTTAGGGGCAATAATAGTCTGGCTCTCCATCCAAGCTAGGCCGACAAGTTAAGTGGGTAGACTTTCCAAATTAGCGAAAGGAGCAACTTGAAATAAGAGAAAGGAGTTTGAAGTAAAATTTCCCGGAAAATTTACCACCCATCAGGGGGAATGGGATGTACCGAATTCTCTTTGTAAAAACTAATCATTTTAAACAGAATTACGTGGGATAGATACTATGGCAAATGATTTTAAAGAAAATATAAGTGGACGAACAGAAAAATTGGGCAGAGAAAACAAGACCGGCAAGCTAGATGGGGCAGGTAAAACATGTAAAAATAGCAGAACAGGCGGGAAAGGCAGGAAAGTTATAGGCAGGACCGATGAAACCACTGAGACAGCTTATGACCGCCTGCATAAGGCTCTCAAACCTTATGAAAAAACCATTGAGAAGAATCCTGATAATGCAGCTGCTTGGGCAGGAAAAGCCTCTGTATTTCTGAGGCATAGAATGTATAAGGAGTCCCTGAAAAACTTTGAAAAAGCACTTGAAATCGATCCTGAAAACCCTGGTTACCTTTATGAAAAAGGTTTCGTGCTCCTGCAGCTCAATAGAGATGAAGCTGCTTTGCAGACTTTTGACAGGCTGCTTGAAATAAATCCGGATAACGATAAAGCCTGGAATCTCAGGACTTCAGTACTTTGCAGGCTTAACCAGCATGAAAGAGCTCTTACAGCCTCTGAGAAAGTCCTTTCTGCTAATCCTAATGCAGGTGCCTGGCACTCAAAAGGTTTTGTTCTTGCAGATATGGGCAGGTATGAAGAAGCAATAAAAGCTTATGACTCCGCGCTTAAGCTTAACCCTAACCTTGCAAGAGTCCTGGAGGGCAAAGGTTTTGCCCTCTATAATTTGAATAGGCCTGTGGAAGCCATGATCGCATACGATGCTGCCCTCAAAATAAACCCTGATAATGCAAAAATTTGGGTTGGAAAAGGTCTTGTCCATTTCAAACTCGGCAAATCCAAAAGAACCCTTGAGGCTTGCAGCAAAGCTATCTCAATAAAGCCGGATTTTGCCGATGCTTGGTACTGCAAAGGCGTGGCTCTTTCTGGCCTAGACAAAAATGAAGAAGCACTTGGAGCCCTCGAAAGAGCTATCAGGCTCAATCCGGATTATGTCGATGCAAGAAAAGCCCGAGACTCTGTAAACTCCAAACTTGGAATTAGCCTATATGAGGGTGAAGAAGAAACGATGGAAGAAAAGAAGCCGAAAGTGAAGAAAAGCGTATGGACAAGGAAAAAACCAACATGTGAGATTATAAAGAAGAAGTTGGGTCAGGAAAAAGAGAAGAGACAAGGAAGACTATAAAAGCTTACGATCAAGGAAAGAGCAAAAAAGTGGTGAGTCTGATAAAATTGTGACGAGAAGAAGCGAGAAAAAGAGATAATTTCTCTTCTCTTCCTGTCTAAGCTAATAGCAATTTATACTATTATTATAATTTTATAATTTATAAACTTTCAAACACCCATTAAAAAAGGTACTGGCGATAACATTTTGTACAATTACTGAACTCTCTTAAGGCTTATGGATTATAATAAAAGTTTATTTGACTGCTTTATGTGCGTTCTGATGTAAAAGAAGCATAGCATAATAAAGAAAACTAAATGGGATAATTTTTTTTCCAACTTAATTAAAAAATTTCTAAATATGGATTCCTTTGAATCCAATAAATCTTAATCGATTTCCTTTTCTAATAACATAAACTTCAGTCTTTGAGGATGGTGCCTCCATCATCACAGTTAGCTATGAATACTCCATTATTTAAGATGCCACCTGGAACATTGATTACTCCATCCTCGATCCAGATTCTGTAATTCTCAGAAATTAAACATCCTTCCTCTTTTTGGAATATCGAGGAGTGTTTAAAGTAGTTTAATTTTACAGTATCCAGGGTTTCCTCATAAAGTCCACATTCTTTGAACTTTCTGTTTATATAAACATCGAATGTACCATCATCGTGGAGAATAAAGTGGGTTTTCTTGTTGGTATATTTTCTGGGCATAGGGATCACATCAAATTTTATAAGCCGCCTTATATAATTTCGTTTTTCGACTTAATGCATTAAATTTTACTTTTAATACTGTTCTGTTTCATGTATATAATATTTGTGTTTTTATTATTTTTATTTTATTTTAACAGCATCTATAACAGCAATAATCCATAATGATATAAGGTTTATCTCTTTAAAATCAGATTTTTATTTAAGTTACTGAATATAAATTTAAAGTGGTAATATTATTATTTTAGTGGGGCCACGCTTACTAATCAGGCGAAATTTCAAAGGAAAGAAATATTTCTCGCTTTTTCTTTTTATCGAAAAGGAAAGTTTCGGCTTTGTAGAAAACCTCTCTAAACCAGCTTTAAGAAGCTGAAATTAAATATGTAAAACGAGATTACGTCATTCAGTTCAAATAAATGGAGATTAGTCACTTCTGAGGATTTCTACAAAGCCTTAGAGCCTATAAAATACAATAAACGAAACATAGTGGAAACAACGTTCTCTGTTGTCAAAAGGAAATTTGGAGAAATACGCAGGGCAAGAAAATTTTATAACCAAGTAAACAAAACAAAAATTAAACTGATAGTGTATAATATAAACAAAAAATTTATAAAAATTATTTACATCAAATTAAGGATTTCTAAAGAGCCTTAAAAACTAGTTCTTTAAAAGCAATTTTCTCATCTTATTAATTCCAGAGATTTTAACGGCATTGAAATTTCAGAAAAGGAAAAATTATTGAGTTTTATTAAAAAGTTGGGCGAAAACAGATTTTTTAGGTCGGTTATGATATATACGTCCACGTGATTATAAAATAAATGCAGATTAAGAGTAATAGGGTTTCCTCTTAATCTCTGGGTTGGATCGCAGGTAGGGATTCGAGAATAGGGACTCGATAACCCTACCATTGACTTCTAAATTAATTTTTAGGAATAGCTCCTATTTTTTAATAACATCTTTATTTTTAATAAGCTTTATGACCGTTCCTAAATTTCTATTATTTTTTATACTACCGGCTACCGCTTCTTAAATATACTTGTAGGATAAATACTTTGTCATTCTTCTTTAGCTTCACTTCAATATCACATTTCATTATATTTCCTAGCAGGTTGTGCGGTAAGACCAAGGTGTACTAAAGTTTCTTTTCCATAAAACAGTCAAGACTTTTCCAAATCTATTCTTCATTCAAGCTGACTTTAGAAAACAGTACTACTTACACGCTGGGAATATGCTATGAATCTGCCTTTCCGGATAAAAGGACAACACTAATTTCTGTTTAACTTTAATTTTAGTAACATTGATGCCCTTTTAATTGCAATTTGCATCTTACTTTTATTACTGACTTATTTTACATTAACTGTATATCAAAGCAAGCCTGTTACATCTAAAAGTGGACCTGTTACAATGATATAAAACAGATTTAAAGAGATTTCATAGATACTTAATGAGTAAATTTATATCAAATTTTATGCCTTTAAAATTTTCAAAACCATCGTAAATTTAGCGCCTGTTAAAAATAAATACTGTAGACAAAATTTAAAGTATGGATTTTATTTTGGGTCGGTTATGATATATATCTCTACGTCATTAAAAATGAATGTAGATTGAGAGTAATAGGGTTTCCTCTCAGTCTCTGGGTTGGATCGCAGGTAGGGATTCGAGAATAGGGACTTGACATTCCTACCATCTAATTTTAGAATAAGATTAAGAGTAATAGGGTTTCCTCTTAATCTTTGGGTTGGATCGCAGGTAGGGACCCGAGGATAAGGACTCGGTAACCCTACCATTTACCTCTAGACTAATAAACTGCTTAAATTACTACTTTGTTTTAGTAGCCTTTTATATCCCACTTCTAAAATTAATTTGTAAAATATTCTGTTTTCCTTATAATGTACTCAGCTTTAATAAAGTTTATGATTGGTCCCAGATTCATGCATATGCCTGATCATCGGTTTTTTGGAATCAACTGTGCTTCTCGATTAAATTTTATGATGTTTATTCTTCCCAGAATAACTTTTGCTCAGGGTAACGCAAATTACTCTAAAGAATATTATGAGACAGAATAGCATAGGATATTTGAGCAATAAAGGAATGTCTCGAAGGACAAAATTACTTGAAAATCTGAAAAATCACTTGAAAGTTACTGAAAAAAACCAGCAGGTAGAGAAAAACTTTCTCTACCCCTATTATACAATTTGAATGTTCTTTAAACTCAGTTTTTCTTAAACCCTAAAGTCTCCAAATTTTAAACTCTTCAAATTAAGGTATTTAAATCTCAAAGTCCTTTAGATCTCAACGTTTTCCCTTGCCCACTGTGCCCCAGCTTCGAGAACCATCTGGTTAAACTCTATAACTTTGGGTTTTCCTGCGAAGTTCTCAGCAAGTGCCTTCTTGAAGACTTCCTCTTCTAAGCCTGTTGCTTTAAGGCCCATCAGGACTCCAAGCATGAAGGAATTTGCTGCTTTCTCAGAACCAGCTTCCTTGGCTTTTTCAGCTGCAGGCACTGCGACGACTTTGACATGTGCAGGTGTTTCAACTTCACCGATGGACGAATCGTAGAGGATAAGGCCGCCTTCTCGGACTACCCCTTCAAACTTTTCAAGAGAGGGACGGTTCATAGCTACCAAGATGTCCGGGGTATAGACTGTAGGAGAACCTATCGACTGGCCTGAAATCACAACCGAGCAGTTCGATGTACCTCCTCTCTGTTCCGGGCCATAGGAAGGGAACCATGATGCATTGAGATTTGCCTTTACTCCGGCCTGAGCAAGGATAATGCCCATGCTCAGAACACCCTGTCCTCCGAAGCCTGCAATTTTGGTCTGGATCGGAGCAAAGTCCTTTCTGGAAGGTTTTTCCCCATAATCGGCTTCAATTCCGTAAAGCTTTTCGAGGGTCTCAGTTGTAAAATCACTGACTCCACGATGCAGAGTCTCGACTTCTTCGGATTTATCTCTAAAGTTCTTGGCGGGAAACTCCTTTTCCATCTCCTCGTTTATGAAATTGATAGACTTTTTCGCATCCATCTTGAGGTTAGTCGGGCAGGCAGCAAGGACTTCAACAAAAGCGTATCCTTTACCGTCACGCTGGATTTCGAGCGCCTTATGCACGGCTTTTCTGGCTTTCCTTATATGGGAGATATCCGAGACTGAAACCCTTTCAATAAAGACCGGAGCCTTAAGGTTGTCCAGCAGCTCGCATATGTGGAGAGGATAACCTGCAAAACGTGGGTCTCGGCCTTCCGGACATGTTGTGGTCTTTTCACCTATAAGGGTTGTAGGCGCCATCTGTCCGCCTGTCATTCCGTAAACAGTGTTGTTTACGAAAAAGACTGCAAGCTTTTCACCTCTGTTTGCGGCTTGGAGAGTCTCGTTCAACCCTATGGAAGCTAGGTCTCCATCTCCTTGATAAGAAATAACCACAGCATTTTCTTCTGCCCTAGAGACACCTGTCCCAACAGCAGGCGCACGTCCGTGAGCGACCTGGATATTACCTGTATCAAAATAATAGTAAGCAAAAACCGCACAACCCACAGGACTAATCATAACGGTTCGATCCTGAATCCCAAGATCATCAATTGCTTCAGCAATAAGCTTATGCAGAACCCCATGCCCACAACCAGGACAGTAGTGAGTAGCTGTCGAGGCTACTGATCCTTTTCGAGGGTAGTCCGAATATAGGGCCTTTGGCCTTCCGATTACTTTTTCTCCGTTAATGATTTCTGCTGCCATTTTCATGCCTCCCCTGCAATTTTCCTGATTTTGTCCATTATCTGATCAAGGGTGATCAGGTTTCCTCCCATACGATTTACAAGCTCCACAGGCTGTGAACAGTTGATTGCAAGCCTGACATCATCTATCATCTGCCCATTGCTCATTTCCACAGAAATAAATGAGCAGCCCCTGTCTGCAAGAGATTTCAACTGCGCCTCAGGGAATGGGAAGAGAGTTTTAGGTCTGAAAAGCCCGACTTTGATACCTTCTTTCCTGGCGAGATCCACGGCTGACCTGCAGATCCGACTGCTGATCCCGTAAGAAACAAGGACAATTGAGGCATCATCAGTCAGGTACTCCTCATAATCGACTTCATTCTGCCTTATGAGCTCATACTTTACCTGCAGTTTTTCATTGAACCTTCCAAGCTCATTGAAGTCCAGAAATATGGAGGTTATCAGGTTAGGCCTGGTTTCGGCTGTACCGTTAACCGCCCAGGTGGTATCGATCTCAGGGACAATAGCTTGTTTCGGGAACTCAAGTGACTCAATCATCTGCCCAAGCACTCCGTCTGCAAGTACCACAGCAGGATTTCTGTACTTAAAGGCAAGCTCAAAAGCTTTCATGGTAAAGTCGCACATTTCCTGCACTGAATTCGGAGCAAGCACGATATTCTTGTAGTTTCCGTGTCCTCCGCCTTTTACTATCTGGTTGTAATCCGCCTGCTCTGGCCCTATGTTCCCAAGACCAGGACCTGCCCGCATGACATCTACAATCACACAGGGAAGTTCGGCGCCAGCAAGGTAGGAAATTCCTTCCTGCATCAAGCTAATTCCAGGGCCTGATGAGGATGTTATGACTCTATGTCCTGCCGATGCTCCTCCGTAGACCATATTAATCGCCGCCTCTTCGGATTCTGCCTGGACAAATTTCCTACCTATTTTTGGGAAATATTTGGATGCATCATGCAGAATTTCACTTGCCGGAGTTATTGGATATCCAAAGAAGCAGTCACATCCAGCATAGAGTGCGCCGACGATTACTGCAGAATTACCTTTTATGAGTTGTGTTGCCATAATTTTTCCTCCTTTCTGATTTACCTAGCTTCCTCAGTTTTCAGAGGAATATGAATTTCTATTGCAAGCGGTTCTGGACAGGTATAATAACAGCTTGCACAGCCTGAGCAACCCTCTCCTTTGTATTCCACATAATGGTAACCCCGAGCATTCAGGTTTTCACTCATGAAAAGTACGTCCTTGGGACAGGCAAGAAGGCAGCGTCCGCAGGCCTTGCACTCCAGAATATTAATAACAGGATAAGGTTCTTTTTTATCGTTCTTTGACATAGAATCACTTTTTATTTTTCAATTATTTTTTGGGCTCTTCTCAACTTTCAGGCCCATCCCCGGGTTTTGGGCCATCTGGAGTTTCATCCTATTCCTGGACCTTTTCCAGTTCCTGTTTTTCTTCAACCGGTTTTGTGTGTCAGAAAGAAGAGCTTTAGATTTCTATACATTTTTTACGCTGTAAAACGTACGTATTAGACCGTAAGTTAGCAGAAAATGAAGATAAAACTATAAAGTAAATTTTGAACCAAATCTTCTTAGAACAAACTTTCCAGAAGGTTTAAGGTACTTATTTCTTTCCTTTCTTTTTTGTTTTGATCCGAAAAGTATCTGGCTTCTGGATCAAAAAAGGATTTATTTACTTTATCAGATTTTGTTTGCTTCATCAGGTCTATTTGCTTTTCTATTATTTTCCTTTTCTAGCTGATACGGAGTTTTCAAATAAATCTTTACTCTGGTTGATTTTGATCTTTATCCCGGATCTCGACCCTGCGGATTTTTCCGCTAATAGTCTTTGGAAGCTCATCTACAAACTCTATAATGCGCGGATACTTGTAGGGAGCGGTAACTTTTTTTACGTGCTCCTGAAGTTCTTTTTTAAGCGAATCTCCAGGTGTGTGTCCTTTTGTAAGCACAACGGTTGCCTTGATAACCTGACCTCTTACAGGGTCAGGAGCACCTGTAATTGCACACTCGAGCACTGCAGGATGCTGGATAAGAGCACTTTCCACTTCAAAAGGTCCGACTTTATATCCTGAGGTTTTTATGATATCGTCAGCTCTTCCCACAAACCATAGGTAGCCATCTTCGTCCATCCAAGCCATATCCCCCGTATGATAATAGCCGTCGTGCCAAGCTTCCTCAGTTTTCTTAGGATCATTTCCATAGTGGGCAAAAAGTCCGACAGGCTTTCCTTCCTTTGTGTTGATTACGATTTCTCCTTCTTCTCCTACTTCGCAGAGCCTGCCGTCCCTATCCATTAATTCAATTTTATATCCCGGAGATGGCCTTCCGATAGAACCTGGTTTTGGTTCCATCCATGGATAGGTTGCGATACTTACAACGGTTTCAGTTTGCCCGAATCCTTCCATAAGCTTTATTCCGGTGAATTCAAGGAACCGATTATATACCTCAGGGTTAAGAGGTTCGCCTGCGACAACTGCATATTTCAGGGTACTAAAATCGGATTTTGATAGACCTTCCTTAATTAGGAATCGGTAGATCGTTGGCGGGGCACAGAAAGTTGTAACTCCGTATTTTGAGGCTTTATCAAGCATGTTTCTTGCTTCAAATCTATCGTAGTCATAGACAAAGACCGCACAACCTGCGATCCACTGTCCATAAAGTTTTCCCCATACGCATTTTCCCCAACCACTATCTGCAACCGTATAATGCAGCCCGTTATCTTCCACGTTTTGCCAGTAGCTTGCAGTAAGAATATGCCCGAGAGGATAGGTAAAGTCATGTTCCACCATTTTTGGGAAGCTAGCAGTCCCTGAAGAGAAATAAACGAGAGAAATATCACTATTTTTTGTAGCAGCTTCACCTGAAGGGCGTTCGAAATCAGAGGAGGCTTCTTCGAGCTCTTTCCTAAAATCAATCCAACCTTCCCGGACTTTTCCTCCAACGACTGCTTTTTTGAGCTGGACATTCTCGCATTCGGAATGTGCTTCATCAATCTGTTCGGGAACACCGTCTTCCGATATGCAGACAATCATCTTCAATCCAGCTTTTTTGATACGGTATACAATATCTCGAGTCTTGAGCATGTGGGTTGCAGGTACAGCAATGGCTCCTAGTTTATGCAGTGCGAGGATACAGTACCAGAACTCATACCGGCTTTTTAAGGTGAGCATTACATAGTCACCTTTGCCGATTCCGTATTTTGCGAAGAAATTTGCGGTTTTGTCGCTGTAGTATTTCAGGTCTTTGAAAGTAAAGATTCTTTCTTCTCCATTGTCGTCACACCAGATCATTGCGATCTTTTCAGGGAAGTCTCTTGCATAAACATCGACTACGTCATAGGCAAAGTTGAAGTTTTCAGGAACGAGGATTTTAAAATTTTTCTCAAAATCCTCATAGGATTCAAAATCGGTTTTAGAAACAAATTTATTGAGCAAAGAAGTCATTCTAGACACCCGTTTTATCTACTTATTTTTATAGCTTCCATATTTTTGAAGGCTTCATGAACTCGTTTAAACTTCAAGATTTTCAAGCTTTATCTTAGATATTGGATTTCTTAGCGAGTTTGAGACCAAATCCTATTAAATTGAATTCATTGGATCGAGTTGAGAAACTATTAATCCAAGTTGAATTATCAAACCGAGTCACGTTAACGAATTACATTATAACTGCCAGGAACTTGGATGGATCTCCTCCAAGGGCTTCCATGGCGTGTTCATAAGTGGAGTCAAAATAAATGGAATCTCCTTCATTCAGGATAATCTCATTTTTGTGAATATAGACCTTCAGGCTTCCTTCAAGCACATAATCAAATTCCTGCCCTGGGTGTGAGTTGGTTTCAGGTTTTGTCCCATTTGATTTGGGTTCGACAGAGACTATAAAAAACTCAGCCTTTTTGTGAATGAATTTTTCAGCCAGATTCTGGTATTTGTACTGCTTCCTTCTCTCAACACTGACCCCTTTTCCATCCCTTGTAACTGTAAAAATGTTCATGCGAGGCTCTTCTCCTGTGAGGAGGGTAGCCATATCTACGCGCAGCTTGTGTGCAATTTCGAAAAGCATACTTGCTGGAATATCCTCAATTCCATTTTCATATTTCTCATAGGTTTCATTGGATACCTGCAGATATTCTGCCATGTCTTTGACCGTGAAATCTGATAATTCACGTAGCTCACGTACTCGATCCGCAATTTCTTTTATTTTTTCCTGCATGACAAGTCTTCTCCAGCTGGATTTTTCAAGAATTAACTTCAGATCTGCTTAAAAACCTTTGGCTTTGCAGATTTTATGCCTGTTTGAAAGAGATTTTTCTTCCAGAACCATTGAAAATTATAATTAATATACGTTATGATTCAATTCTCACAAATTTTGTTATTGTAAGAGGACTATCGGAAGGCTGAATCATAGTAGAACCTAATTACGGCTTTAAAAATACAGTTATTATTGAGTTTACTTTATGAGTTTGGAAAAATAAAGGTTAAAGTTTAATCATGCTTTTAAACGTAAATTTATTCAAATCTATAGGACATTAATTTTAATCCCTATTTTCCTATCTTTTCCAAATGAGCATTCATAGGGCATCCTTTTAAAAACAATGTTATAAGTTCCTGTGTTAATGTATGGATTAAAATGGCAAATATTAAAACTCTCAAATATATCTACATATTGTAAGATTTTTGATTTTAGTATATCTTTTAGAGGCAAGATAAGCAGAAAATAAGCCAACTTTTACGGAAAAAACCTACATCAACAGAAAAAAACAGCCTTTAAAGTGGAGTTTATGTTACACTGCCACTTTATTTATTGAGTCTTAGGCTATAACATAGAAAATGACTCAATAAATGCTCACTCCTTTAACCGAGGGTAGTTCGAGAATTTTGTCCACGAGCTCTCCAGGTACTTTATTATCGGTAATGATCGTAAGTCTTGGGTTGTCAGTTAGATATGGGTCATCCGAGACAGCCTGGCGGATACTTACATTGCTTTCGGAGATCAAGCCTGCAACTTCCGCAAGAATGCCTATGTGAGCTGCATCTTCAGGAATGATAATGATTACTCCTAGGCCAAGGGAAGGGGCGACGTCTCTGAGGAAGGGAATTGAATGAACATTTTTAAAAATTGTGCGCAGGAGTTCGTCTGAAACAATAGTCTTTGTAGTTGCGTCAACCACCCGTCGGTCAACACCTGCTTCCTTTGCAAGTTGAGTGTGTGCAATCTCAATACTTCCAGAGGTGACCTTTCCTTCTTCATTTACCTGAAACCCGCGTTCAAAGATCAACTTAAGCACTTTTGCCTGCGCAGGATATTTTTCAAACTTTTTGAGTAATTTCTGCCACATATAAACTTAAGTTTAAATCCGGTTCCCTGATATATAGCTTCTTATTGTGATCCATTGTCAGCTGCGTAAAGGGTGTCCCGGATGAGATTTTCGAATATTATTTTTCGGTCAAGCCTTTTTTAAAAGGGGTGGGAATTTTCTGGATGAAGTTTTCGAATATTCATTTTTCGGTCAAGCTTTTTTTAAAAGGGTTGGAGTTTTTCTGGATAAAGTTTTTGAATATCTGTGAAATTAACTTCTGCTTGCGTTAATTTGATGTACCAGCAGGACACGAGTCTTTACATGGAAGATTCCAGCACAGGCAACAAGCAGGAACCCGAAAAAACAAGCTATCAGCTCCTTCTTATTTCCGGTCTCAAAAAAGAAATAGAAATGGCTCGCAAACTTGATCCTGAAAAGCTTACAGCGGAAATCAGGGAAATCGGTTTCTTCTGCCAGCACTGCGGAAAATGCTGTAGACGGGCTTTTGGGGACAACAGGGTAGCGGTTATTCCTTCCGAAATTGAAATAATTAGAGAATATATAGGTTTCTCAAAACTTGAGATTGCAGGACCGTTTATACCTGAAGCTCCTACCCAGGATGAGAACTTAGAGGAAAACAAAGAGTCACCTTCTCCTGAGCTTCTTGATTCTCTTCAGGAGTGTATCGATTCTGAGGGCAAGATCCACATCTTTGGGTGGATACTTAGACGGAAGAGAAACGGAGACTGCATTTTTCTTGAAAGAGATACACACAAATGCAGGGTTTACCCAGTACGACCTATGCTCTGCAGTACTTATCCCTTTTATATCGAAGAGCTTAGACTACAGACCTGCGAATGTGAAGGTCTCGGATACCCGATCTCTATAGAAGAAAGCCGAGAACTGGCAGAAGATCTTCTCTTGAGGTATGTTTCGGAGCTTGAAGACACGCTTGGCACGTATGAAAACTTCGTGGAGTTTAGGAAAGGGAAAAGGAGTCTCAAACTTGCAAAAATGAGCCTGAAAAACGGTACGTGCACTTTTATAGTTCACGATAGTAGGGGAAGTACTGAAGTTATTGATTAATAGCGAAATCGACAAAACTATAAAATTTGCCGGCCGAGCTTTTCTTATTTTTAAACATCCTTGTCTTTATATAAGCCGAGACGATTTTTTAGTTTTTGCCTGCCTGCATCATCAATTAAATTTATTTATTAGAAAGAGCCAGTTACTCCCATGACCGGGATGTCTGGTAATGAAAATCGTCCGATGACCGTTTCGGAAAAGATATTTTCGAAGGCCTCCGGAAGTCCCGTGAAAGCCGGGGATTTCGTGCTGGCAAATATAGACCTGGCAATGACTCACGATATTACAGGTCCACTGGCAGTCAAAGGCTTTTACGAGATAATGAAGGACAGAGAAGAGAAAAAAGTTTGGGACCCGACGAAAATAGTGATCATATTCGACCACCAGGTTCCTGCGGATTCTATTAACGCCACAGCAAATCATATTATGCTTCGAGAGTTTGCTGAGGAACAGGGCATTTTAAATTATGATGTATATGAAGGAGTTTGCCATCAGGTTCTTCCTGAAAAAGGGCACGTGCTACCAGGAAACCTTATAGTCGGCTCCGACTCTCATACATGTGCTTATGGTGCTTTGGGGGCGTTTTCTACAGGTATAGGGTCTACTGATATGGCTGCCGTTTTTGCCACTGGCAAACTCTGGTTTAGGGTACCCGAGACTTTCCGCTTTGAAGTAGAAGGCAACTTACCAAGGCGCGTTTACTCAAAAGACCTTATCCTCCACTTGATAGGCGACGTAGGAGTAGAAGGTGCCAGGTATATGGCAGCCGAGTTTGGAGGATCGACAATCCATTCTCTTTCGATTCCAGAACGTATGACTATGTCCAACATGGCAATCGAGATGGGAGGGAAGGCAGGAATTATCGAAGCCGATGAAGTAACTGTAGATTATCTTAAAGAACGGATTATGTATTATGAATTCGATCCATATTGGAAATCCGATGAAGATGCTAAATATGTTGAAGTTCGGCACTACGACATATCTGACCTGGAACCTCAGGTAGCCTGTCCTCACCATGTAGATAATGTAAAACCCGTAACCGAGGTTGAGGGTACAAAACTTGACCAGATCTTTGTGGGTTCCTGCACGAATGGCAGGTTCGAGGACATTAAACTCATGGCCGATATAATGGGCGACGAGCCGGTAGCAAAGGGCGTTCGCCTGCTTGTCGTTCCCGCTTCAAGGACCGAGTATATGAAACTCCTGAGAGCTGGATATATAGAAAAACTTATGAGTGCAGGTGCAATAGTAGAATCCCCATGCTGTGGACCCTGTATGGGTGGCTCTTTCGGCTTGCTTGGCGCAGGAGAAGTGGGCCTTGCAACCTCTAACCGTAATTTCAAGGGCAGAGAAGGAAGTCCTGAATCTTTTGTTTATCTGTCTTCCCCTGCAACTGCAGGAGCATCAGCCCTCACCGGAGAAATTACTGATCCAAGGAAGGTTTGAAAAATCTTCTGCTTTTACTTTTTTAAAGATTTCTTCTTTCAAATTTTTTAATTATTTATCTGTGTTTAGTTAAACAGGTGTTAAAATGCCGGATGCTGACCTATCAATCTTGAACAGGGTATATGAGATCATCCTAGACCGAAAACAGAACTATGACGAACGTTCGTATGTCTGCAAGCTTTTGAACCATCGAAAAGGTATGAATAAAATTCTTGAGAAAGTGGGAGAAGAGTCGATTGAAACGATTCTTGCAGTCAGGAACGAAAACCACGCAGAGATCGTTTATGAAAGTTCAGATCTAATCTTTCATCTTCTGGTACTACTTGCGGCAAACAACGTTACCCTTGATGAAATCGCGGCCGAGCTCAGTGCCCGACATGAAAGTATGAAAAGGGATTAAAGACCTGGAGGTTTTTATCTCCTGAAATAAAAAGACTCCAAAGTTTGAGAATACAGACAATCATAAACTCTTAGAATATCGGGATTTTTTCGGCTATTTCTTTGGAATCTTTTTATTTCTTTGAAAAAGCCGTGAAAAATCTTTATTTTTTCAATACACTGCCAATTCGTTCAGAACATCAGTTTTTGACAATGTACCTTTGGGTACGCCATTAATTGTTACAATAAGTCTTCCTACGTTATATTTATGGAAAAGTTTTACAACATCGTATAGCTGCATATCTCCATCAACTGTGATGAGTTCTTTTGTCATTATATCTTTGACTTTTATGTTTGGTTTACCCTGAGCAATTGCATGGGCAATATCGGTGTACGTAATGATTCCCACTATTTTTCCCTTATCTTCTACAGGAGCTCCATGAGCGTTGTTCCTGATAAAAAGTCTTGTTGCTTCCTGGATACTTGCATTCAGGTTTACAAGCAAAGGAGGATATTTCATATAATGTTTGACATGCTTTTTAGGAAGAGAAATCATTTCCGTAATGTTGAAAAGAATAGAATTGTTAGTGTCGTCCCTTCCTGTGACTTCTCCACGGATAATAAGGCGGTTTACAGGCGTAGGTCCTACCTGAAGCTTATCATCTATCGCAAATTCTTTTGTGTTCCCTATTACTCGGATGACTCCGCTACAGGCGTCTGGACTCCTAACGGTCGTAAAACTAATTTCGGCAGCCGTAGCCCCATTAACGGGTACATTGTTTCTATAAAGGGGAACCACGGATTCATTTTTCAGTTGCTGAATTTTCAATGCGTCATATGCTGCCCCTGTAGGTTTGTATCCTCCTTTTGGTCCAGGCACTCCTTCTACAAGCCCTAGAGCTTTTAATAACTGCATCTGGTTGCGGATAGTTCCAGGATTACGCTTGATGACCTCGGCTATTTCTTCCCCCTTGATTGCCCGGTCTTTTTGTCGCTGAA
Source organism: Methanosarcina sp. (assembly GCA_036504475.1). Taxonomy (GTDB): domain Archaea; phylum Halobacteriota; class Methanosarcinia; order Methanosarcinales; family Methanosarcinaceae; genus Methanosarcina. The sequence goes on along the minus strand of DASXVB010000283.1, from coordinate 2,795 downwards.
GATTGATTAATGCAAAAATAATGTCTTTTTGAATCGGAGTAAGTTCCATACTACCACCATTAATTTCATATACCTTTATAAGGATGATGTATATAAGTTATATATCGATAATGTAAGCTAACGCATATATTTACCATAATTAATGATTATAAATCCTATTATAAATTACTATTACAAATATAAAAAGAGTCCGGTTCTGCTTTGAATATCCACCTGGTTTTACGCTTTATATGAGAGTTTATCACCATGATTTGTAATTATAAATTCAAAACCGAGCAATAAATTCCCTCTCAGGGAATCGCCTTCAGGAATTTCTGCGAGACTCTTGCTTGCGTATTTATTTTGTTAAAATTTTTCTTCATCTATAATAACGTTTATATAATTTAGCAGAGTCCCTAGAGGGTTAGAATATGATGATCTTCGAGAAAATTCACACAGTTCCCACTTCCCAAGAATTAATCAATAAATCTTTTAAGCGGTCAGCGCGAGCTATGTCCGGGAAAACCATAGAAGACAGGGAAAGCAGATTCAGGGCCAACGAGTCCATGCTGCTGACAGCCGCAAACATTCTGACGGATAATCTTGCAAACATAGTCAGGCGGTTCCCAAGTTTTGAACAATTGCCCAGATTTTATTATGAACTCACGGATATCCTTGTAGGTGTAGAAAAACTCAAGATGTCCCTTGCGTCCGTTGACTGGGCCAGCAAGAAGATCCATGAGATTGCAAGGAGCTATGTTGGGAAAATTCGAAATTCTGATGTCCCCGAGCCTGTCCGGAAAGAGGCTTTCGGAAGGCTTGCCTCGATTATCAAGTCCATCAATAAGGATCTTCTCTTCCTCAACGAAGCTCGAAATATTTTGCGAAAACTTCCTGATGTTCAAGACGAGCCCACAATCGTGATTGCTGGCTATCCTAATGTTGGAAAGTCAAGTTTTGTCTCGAAAATTACAGGTGCAAGCCCGGAAATAGCTCCTTATCCGTTCACGACAAAAGGAGTAACAATCGGGCACTTTACTCGGAATGGAGTGCGTTACCAAGTTATGGATACCCCTGGTCTTCTTGATCGTCCTATGTCCGAGAGAAACGATATTGAAAGGCAGGCAATCACCGCGATTCATTATCTTGATGCAGTTGTAATGTTCATGATTGACCCAAGTGAAAGCTGCGGATACGAAATCGAAGACCAGAAACGCCTACTTGAGGAGATTAAGGAAAACTTCAAGCTTCCCCTACTTGTGGTCGCAAATAAGGCTGACAGGTCTGAATTCCAGATGCTGGAAGAAATAGAATTTAATATTTCTACAGTTACCGGGGAAGGAATTGAGGAAGTTATGGACAGGCTTCTGGAAATGATTGAAGAAAAACGCCTTTCTTCCTCTTCTGAAGAGCTGGATAGCGAGCCTGTAATCTGACTCGAATTCTGCTTCGGGAGCACAAGATCCATTTCACTCGCTCAAACGGAATAATTTATAACGACACTGAACTTAAGGTCAAGATGGCTGATTTACCCAAATTTCTTATCAGATCAAAAACGACGTGGTGGCGTGATCAACCGGCGCAACGGTTGCGGTGCAACGCTTGTGGCACAAAGCTTACGCTTAATTTCGGCCTTTCCACGACTCGGTGGTTGTATTATAGATCCAGATTGGCATTTTCCGCATTCCGTTTGTCAAAACTTCTATTGGAAATGCACTCAATAAAAGAATGAGGTTAATTGAGTGTGCTGACTTAAATTCATTCTTTATTTGAATTTCTCTAAGGTTTTTAAGATTAGATAATTCCAAGCTGCATGAGCAGGGCAACGGAAATCAATATAAATCCTGTTGTCAGCCTTATTTCTATTCTCCATCGTTCTCGAAACTGAGTAACTTTATTTGGGCTGAGTCCGAAGGCAAGAAGGAGACCGAGAGCTATTACGGGAAGCAGAAGCCCAATGTTGTAAATAAACATATATACTGTTCCACTGAAAATATCGGTTTTTGTTGTCAGGATGCTCAGAACCGAGAGATAGATGGCTCCTACGCAGGGAGCCTTGACTAGAGAAAACATACTTCCTGAAAGGAAAGACAACAGCAGAAGTTTATTTTTGTCCATCTGGCTCATAAAGTTTTTTAAAGGTTCGGGAGTCTTAAAGGTGGATCTTGCATGCTTTTTCAGCCAATATGCATCAAAAATATGCCAAAATCCGAGTAAGGCGATGAGCAAGATTGAAATAGCTATAAAGTTTCCCTTGACTTCAGGCAGGAAATTGACAACGCTAAGGATGCTTATTCCGGCAAGCATATGCATAGTAAAGATTCCGGTCGAAAACCCTAGCGTAATTCTGAGCATTTCCTTTCTTCTTCCGTGCTGTACAAGGGTGACTGAAGCAAGAAATGCCATCACCGCAAGGAGGCAGGGATTGAAACCTGCGAGGACGCCTGCTCCCAGGAGTAAGAAGGGGCTGATTTCCTCAAAGTTTTTGTTTTTCCCTTCTCCATTTCCTGTAAGGGGAAATGAAAGATCCTGGAAAAAAAACAAAGGAGACATCATGGTTTCGGTCTGAAAGACTCTGGCTGGGCTTCCAGCTGCTTCGTAAAAGCAACCTGTTAGCCGGTCTTCAGACACATCGGTCGAGCCGGAAGCAGGACTCAGTAACAAAAAAATGAAGACAAGTGTAAAAATTCCTTCATTTACAAATAGCTTACGTGCATTTCTCTTTTTCATACACTTTTCCAGAAATATTTTTATTAATCTATTTAAAATCACAGAGTTGATGGACACATAACCTTTGGTCAAATTCAAATTTTGAC
>DASXVB010000282.1:0-5380 GCA_036504475.1 Methanosarcina sp. | reverse complement strand
AAGGTTGGAAAAATAAATTTGTATTTATAAAAACATAATGATTATTGTTTCCAAATGAAAAGAAAGTTTCAGCAGAAAAATTGAAAAGAAATGGAAATAAATCGGCCTTAGAGGAGAAGAATTACGAGATTAGAGAAATATAATTTCAAGAAAATGAAAATATGAAAATGCAATCTCAATAAGGTAGATCAAAATTAAAAAGTATAATTTAACTATTATTAATATATATTTAACTGTTATGAAGTACATATCAGTACTAATAAAGATAACAGAGATCTAAAATCCTGAAAATGATCAACATGTTTTTTAAACTCTTCTCGATTTTCCTCATCATCCCCGTTATTGAGCTTTATCTGCTCATCAAGGTCGGTGGAATGATCGGAGCCTTAAATACCGTACTTATTATCCTGATAACCGCAAGTCTGGGCGCTTACCTTGCAAAATCCCAGGGTTTCCGAGTGCTTCGCGAGATCCAGGAAGCAACAAGCAGAGGATATATGCCCGGAAACGAGCTCCTGCACGGGTTCTTTGTGTTATTTGGAAGCTTTGCCCTTTTAACCCCTGGATTCCTATCCGATGTAATAGGTCTTTCCATGCTTATACCGCAGATAAGGGAGATCTATGTGGAGATGGCAAAAGGGGTTATAAGAAAAAAGATACAGAAAGGTCAGTGGCAGATGAGAATGTACACGAATTTCCGATGATCCGGAAAAAGCCCGTTTAAAAAACCGGGTAAAGTGTAATATTTGTAGTATAATTCTGTAGTATAATATTTGTAGTGTAATATTTTGCCCCGAAACCAGAATTTCTACTTAATATTTTCATCCGAACTGAAATTTTTACCTGTTTGAGATAAGCTATTTGCCGTTCAGGATATAAGCCCGAAGGCATAAAGTAGCAGGGGAACCAGAAAAACCGTCATCAAACCTGCAATCCCTATTGCAAGTCCGCTCATTGCTCCTTCGGTTTCTCCAAGTTCTATTGCCCTTGTTGTTCCAAGCGCATGAGATGCGGTACCGATTGCAACGCCGACCGCAACTTTATCTTTTATCCGGAAGCGGCGGCAGATAAACGGACCCAAAATAGCGCCTATAATTCCGGTAAATATTATCGCAGCTACTGTTACTGCAGGCAGGCCGCCTATCTGTTTTGAAATCTCAATTCCTATAGGTGTAGTTACGGATTTGGGAGCAAGAGATCTGCTTATGGTGTCGTCAAGACCTAATAGCCTGGAAAGAGCAAGAATACTTGAGATCCCGGCTATGCAGCCTGCAATTATTCCTGCAAGGATAGGAAGAGCATTATTTTTTAAGAGCTGGATCTTTTTATAAAGAGGCACTGCAAGAACCACAGTTGCAGGCCCGAGGAAGAAAGAAATATAATTTCCTCCAAGGTTGTAAGTCTCATAATTGATTCCAAAGAAGAGAAGGAAAAACATTACAAATACAGAAGCCATAAGCAAGGGGTTAAGAAGCGAAAGCTGGGTCTTCTTATACAATAGTGTGCTTATCTGAAAAGCTATTAAAGAGAGTAAGATTCCAAATAAGGGCATATTTACAAACCCATTCAAAAAATCGGTCTGCAACTTCAGTTCACCTCTTCTACTCTATTCTCACAGGCATGCACTCTTTTTGTATTCCTTTCAGATCCGTTATTATTACCTTTATTGCCTTTATTTTCTATATGACAGTCTATATTTACTGGCTTTCTCCTGAAGAACCTTTGAACAATTTCCACAGTAAGCCCTGTAACGGCCAGTATTACAAAGGTAGAAATAAGGGAAACCGCAAGAATAGCAGTCAATTTTCCTTCAAACAGGGCAAAGCAAGTTATAAGGCTGGCACCTGCTGGAAGAAAGAAAAAAGCCATGTTATCTAGCAAAAAATCACTTATCTTGTCTATCGTATTAAGCTTAATTACGCCTGTGTACAGGCTAAAGAAAAGAATGAGCATTCCTAGAACATTACCCGGAATTGGTAGCCCTAAGGCTTTCTGTATCATTTCACCCAGGAAATAAATGCTCAGAATAATTGAGAATTGTTTTAGCAAAGTCGTTTTTCCCTCCCTGTTGAAATAGGACTACAAAAATCCTATATATATAATTTTTTGTTTAAAAAATCTCGTGTTTTCTCTGTATTCAACAAAAAATAAGTTCATCCCTTATCAGAAAACGGAAGAAATATAGCGAAAACAGGGTTACTGACAAGTCCGTTAACTGAAGTGATCTTACTCATAACTACTGATCTAACCAGTCGTCGAACAGCAAGCCAGGATCAGCTGTATCATTCAGGCGCTCTTATGAAACCGTTTTAAAAGCCTTGTGATGAAAAACTCCAGAAAGCTAAGTGTGCAATAAATTCATATTGCGCAAACCCCTATTTTACTAAAGGGGTTCTAATGGGAGAAAAGCGCTTTGTTTACATGGACCATGCAGCTACTACCTTCACAAAACCTGAAGTAGTTGAAGCTATGCTGCCTTTTTTAAGAAAACGTTTTGGAAACCCTTCTTCCCTATATTCAATAGGGAGAGAAGCTAAAGAGGCAGTCGAAACCGCCCGTGAACAACTTGCAAAGGCTCTGGGAGCTAATCCTGAGGAAGTGCATTTCACTTCAGGAGGAACCGAGTCCGATAACTGGGCTATCAAGGGAACGGCTTTTGCCAGGAGAAAAAAAGGAAAACATATTATTACTACGCCAATTGAACATCATGCCGTGCTCTATCCCTGTAAGTACATGGAGACCCAGGGTTTTGATGTGACCTACCTGCCTGTAGACAGTTATGGGCTTGTAGACCCTGCAGAGGTTGAGACTACAATTAGAGATGATACTATCCTAATCTCGGTGATGTATGCGAACAATGAGATCGGAACAATAGAACCAATTCCTGAGATAGGTGAGATCGCAAGAGAATATGAGATTCCCTTCCATACCGATGCCGTTCAGGGAATCGGCAAAATTCCCCTTGAGATGAAAAAGAAAGACAGGAATGTTGACATGCTGTCCCTCTCTGCTCATAAGTTCTATGGGCCCAAGGGAATCGGAGCGCTCTATCTGCGGGAAGGAACAGAAATAGACAACTACATGCACGGAGGTGGTCAGGAGCGCAAAAAAAGAGCAGGAACCGAGAATGTTGCAGGTATTGTAGGATTGGGAAAGGCAATAGAACTTGCAACAGGAAATCTTGAAAAGCACAATGAGAAGATGAAGAAAATGAGAGATCGCCTCCTTGTAGGAGTTCTGAAAATTCCTGATTGCAGGCTTAATGGTCACCTGGAAAAACGTCTTCCGGATAACCTGAATTTCAGTTTTGAGTATATTGAAGGGGAGTCTCTACTTCTCATGCTTGACGAGATGGGAATCTGCAGTTCTACGGGGAGTGCCTGCTCATCAGGTTCTCTTGATCCTTCGCATGTACTCAGAGCAATTGGACTGCCTCCGGAAATATCTCAAGGTTCTCTTCGCCTGACCCTTGGAGATGAAAATTCCGAAGAAGATATTGATTGTGTACTTGAAGTCTTGCCCGAAACCGTCGGAAAGCTGAGAGATATGTCTCCTTTCTATAAACCTAAAAATGCATGTGAAAAGTAAATAGAAAGCGTATAAGTTGTAAGAATAGGGGGAGTTTTGTGTATAATAAAAAAGTCATGGACCACTTTATGAACCCGAGAAATGTAGGGGAAATTGAAGACGCTGACGGCATTGGAGAAGCAGGAAACCCTCATGGAGACCACATGAAGATCTTCCTGAAAATTCGGGATGATCGGATTGAAGATGTGAAGTTCAAGACTTTCGGTTGTGCGGCAGCAATTGCATCTAGCAGCATGGCAACCGAACTGATAAAAGGCAAGACCCTCAGAGAAGCCTGGGAGCTTACAAACGAGGCAGTCGCTGAGGCTCTCGAAGGTTTGCCTCCAGGAAAGCTGGAGTGTTCAGTCGTTTCCAGAGAAGCAATCCACAATGCAATAAATGAATACCGTAAAAAGCAGGGGCTTGAAGCTCTTCCTGAGCAAACATGAGAGAAGGAAATAGAAGAATATCTAATCTCCAGGCTTACTGAAAAACCAATTCCCTTATCAAGAACCGCGCAAAGAAATCCTGAAAAGCCTTAAAAATTTGCTTCATTCCGCACCTTCTGTATTTACTTATCGTAAGCTTGATCTGGTATTCTCCCGATGATACTCCATGAAAAAAGTAGGGATTATAATCACTGACCCGGAAGATTGGACAGCCAGGGCACTTACTGCTGCAACGAGAAAAAAAGGTTTTTCTCCTTTTGTTCTGGATCTCAGGGCTGCAGAAGTCAGCATGAATTCAGCAGCTGGCAAATCGGAAGTCAAGAGGTCAACATCTATTTTTAAAGTGGGAGATATAAAACTCTCTGACCTTGACGCGATAATTGTAAGGGATGCAGGTGCAGGGACGTTTGAGGGTGTGTCTTTCAGATTTGATATCTTGCGAGAACTTGAAGCTGAAGGAATCCTTGTTGTCAATTCTCCCGAAGCTATTCAGAATGCAGCAAATAAATATCATGCTTCTTATCTTTTGGCAAAAGCAGGACTGCCTGTACCCGAAACTGTAGCAGTGCAGAATGTAGAGGCGGCCCTGAAGATAATATCAAGATTCAAAGATGCCATTATAAAGCCAGTGTTCGGGTATAAGGGAAAAGATATTGTAAGAGTAAAAGATGGAGAAGTTCGGTTTTCGGATAGAAAAACAGAATCCTCATCCTTGGAAGCAGTTCTTAATAGGCTGCTTGAAGAGAGAGGTATGCTGTATATTCAGGAGTTTATAGAAAATCCTGGAAGAGACATTAGAGCCTTCGTCGTTGGCGGGACGGTTATAGGGGCCATTTATCGCAAGGCGGCATCTGGCTCCTGGGTCAACAACTTGAGTCAGGGAGGCAGTGCAGATAGATGTGTGCTTACGGAAGAACAAAAAGAGATTGCTGAGAAAGCTGCCAAGGCAGTGGGCACAACTTTTGCAGGTGTTGATATTATAGAAGGTTTGACTGACAATCTGGAAAAAAAAATAAGTACTGACCCAAGCTGGAATAAAGAGAATTATAAGATTCTTGAAGTCAATGGAACACCATCAGGAAAAGGTATTTTTGATGCTTGGGGAATAAATCCTGCAGAGCATATTATAGAATACATAGAAAACATTTTGTGAAAGAATTATAAATGATGTCGACCTAATATTTGATAATAACATTATAAACCTTCTAGAAAGATCTTAGATTTTTAATGCTTACTCTGGGGATGGGGAAATAACAGTATAAATAATTATATATAAATATAAATATAATTGGATAAATAAGACCCAGACACCTTCATCGAAAACATTTAAGAGATAGGTGGACCTTGAATAAGCCCGAGGCAAA
>DASXVB010000281.1:0-9563 GCA_036504475.1 Methanosarcina sp. | reverse complement strand
AATGCCTGGAATAACGAAAAGGCCAGTTAATTACATACTTTTTCCACCATAAGATCTAACATGCTTCCAAGCTTTATGGTGATTGGCAAAAAGATCCTTATCTGTGTATATAGCAGTATTATCCCTTTTATATACCGCTCTATCATTTCCTATTGGACAGACCTTAATACATATGCCACACGGTGAAATGTGAAGCTTGTTTAATTCAGCACTGTAAGTAGAACAGGCTTTCTTATCTGTCAGTCCGTTGGGATAATCTTCCTTATTAAGAGCATTTGACGGGCACATTTTTACACAACGCATACAGTGGTTGCAAAGCTGAGTCTCCAGCATTGGATCTTGAGGAAGTTCGGCTGTTGATAGGATTGAACCAAAACGGACCCGGGGGCCATATTCTGGCGTAAGGATCGTATTATTTACCCCAAAAGTACCGAGTCCAGCGAGAAAAGCAGCATGCCTATGAGAAAAGAATGCAATGGGCTTTTCGAGGAGTAACTGAATGCTCCCATACCCATCTCTAGGTACGAAAATAGATGGGTGTCCTCTATCGGTCAGGAAGTTGGCAAGTCTATACGTGTATTGATCTAATAAAGTGTTTATAGTATTGTACAGTTCGTGGTAATATAAAGAGGGAGAGGTCTCCAATACAGGTAGAGGTACAGGCAATCCAATGACTATCACTGATTTTGCTTCAGGATATATGGATTGAGGATAGAATTCTTCAGGCATCCATGGCAAAAAAGGAGGTTTATTCCATCTCTCAACACTGGCAACCCCAACCATGGGTATGTCCATATTTTCACATTTCTTCAGGAGGGCCTTTTTCAGATATTTAGTCATGGATTCATCCCTTCTTTGGAACTTATTATTGTTACAGAGAGATAGTTTTGTCTACTCATTTGAACGTTTTCATTATAACACATACAAGATCTATGGAAAATCAAATAAACTAGTGTTTCAATTCCAAAATAAATTCCATACATATGGAAAAATCCGTGATCGATTAATCTATTCAAAAGTCAAGTTTCATGAACTTATTTCAGAATTGCAGTCTAGTGTAACTTAAATCCTTATGAATGGAATAATTTCTAATAGCTGTAATCAGTATTATAAAAAATAGTACTGTTGACGCGACAGTAGGACTATATGCAGTTGAACTAAAAAATCAGTAGCATTAAACCTTTAATTATCTAAAATGCAAAATTTAAACCATAGTGTTCATTATATTCGATTTTGTATATCAAATGCGTAAGTCTTATGATTAATTGGATTAAATGTAATACTCAACATAGAAACGGTAAGCAACCTGAAGTTCTTCCAGCTCCCTGAGTTCCAGTTCAAAATCAGGCTGGCTGGTTTTGTAAACTTTTTCCCCTAAATTTTTGAAGGTGACTTTGCATTTTATATTCTCAGGGAGTTTGGCCTCAAAGCTGCCGCATTTATTACGGATTTCCAAAACAAGCTTTTCAATTTCTGCGGGACCGAAGACTTTTTTCTTTTCAGGACTGTAATTTACCTCAACTATCAGTTCTTCTTTGCTCGTTAAATCCGCCCAGAAACCAGAAAGTTCGGTTCCTTCTATTTTGTAGTCCTGAAGCTCAAAACTTCTCGTGATTGTATTCTTCATTTTGCTTTCTTCCATATGCTTAGTTTAGAAAGTGGATATATATAAACTATTTTAAAAACAAAACAGGACTTTAAGTATAATATTATTTATTACTATGGGAGCGTGAGGGTCACGAATACCCTGAACTTCAGGTTGGAATGGTCGCCCGTAATTTGATTTCAAATTCATTCCTTATAGAGAGAAGCCTGTGTAATTATGCATTTTTACTTGTTCATGTTTAACATATTTAATTCATGCTATCTGATTCAACATTTCTTCCATCCTAGAAATCAAAGGTTTTTGCGCCCTCCTATACATATAAACAGGAAGTCCTGATTTGGAGATATTCTGGAAAAAACTCATTGCTAGACTGTTAATTTTAGGAAATTCTCTGATTTTCTCATTTGCAAAAAGACTTATTACTCTGTCAAAGCTCCAGACATTTGTAGTGAAGTCCATATCTTCTCGTAACTGTCTATCCATGGAAAAAGCAAGTTCAATCCAGGAACTCAGTTCTTTTGTAAGATATTTCCTGGTTCCTTCTTCAACTACAATATATGACCTTCTTTTTTTAACATTTTCAAAATATTCCCTAAATGTTTCCCCTTTTGCAAGGGTGTAGACAGCTCCCATACTTCCTGTATGACTGTCTGTAGTAGCAACAAGCCCTTTTCTATACTTTCTAGCGAGTGTTGCAGTCACGAGGTTTTTTTCCGTTAAGTTCCTAGTGTTATATTCAACAACGGGAAATTGGTTTATAAGTTCCGGTACAGTCTCCAGATTAGGGTGGTCTCCGATAGCAAACTGAAAGGGATGGTTATAGATATGGGGAAGGTCGTGAGTCCTCAGATAGTGAATAAAGCTTTTGAAATCATGTTCTTGATTTGCAATCAACTCAAGTTCCTTAAACTCTTCCGAATCAAGTTCAAAAACATTAACGTGAAGAGTATGCCCTATATCAGGATCCATCATTGAAATCTCAACTCCTGGAACCAGTCCTTCCTTATCCCAGCCAAGCAAATCGTAAGCTTTGACAGTATCATGGTCGGTAAAAGTCACAAAATCAAGGCCTTGCGACCTTGCTTTTTTAAAAAGAACTGCAGGATGCATTGCCTGGACAGGAGGAACATCGTAGGAACAGGAAGTGTGTACATGCAGATCTATTTTCTTCCAGCCTTCTTGAAGAAGAGTTTCTGCAATCTCAGTATTTACAGTTGTTTTAACATCGTTTCTGGATTTTCCTTGCATAAACAAGCACGACCATTTTGTTCAGAAATTCTGTGCAATGTAAGAGTTTATGAATTCTTAATCAGTCAAAAGAATGCAGAATGAGTATAAAGAGATTTCGCCAAAAAATATATTTATTTTAGTTATTATGCATATTTACGAAAAATAAATTAATTATTTAAGTAAAACAGATAATGAAATTATAAAATCCAAGGAATATGTAGAAAAGATAAGAAACAATAAAAAATATGTGTGGCAAAACGTTTAAATATAGTTATGTTAATCACCTATAAAAATGAAATATAACTCATAGGTTTCTTCACAAATACTTGGATTAGCTAAAAAATATAACGGATACTGACCGTGGAGCAATAACCTAGATGTTACTGACCTATAAAATCAAACACAATCGAAATTTCTCGGAAGAACTCCTAAAGGCTCGAAAGGTTGCTGAGTTCTGTATCAAACATCAGACTCGAAATCGAGGCCTTAACTCACCTCCTATACAAAAATCTGGTTCTTCTCTTCCATCTCCGCCTTCATTCTCTACTTTTTCTGAGTTTTCTCACAACTTTCCGATTGTTTCTTCTGCTCCTCTGTCTCCCGATTATCTTTCTGCACCTGATTCATTATCAGTATCTGGATTTCTTTCTCCTAGGGATGTTAAACATATAGGCCTGAAGTCAGTTATTTCTGGCCAGATTCTTAAAAAATATTCCCGAAACCAGGACTTTAGATCCGTAAAGAACGTGAAATTGATCGTTCCTTCGCGGGCTATCAGTGTTGACAGGAAAGAGCAAACCCTTAGGATTCCCTGTCTGAAACTTCTGCTGAGCTATCGTTTTTCCAGCAACTTTAAAAAAATTTCCCAGATAGAAATCGATAGCACCTATGCTTATGTAGCAGTTGTCTTCCCGGACGACGAGCTCAAAAGCTCCGAGCATTATATAGGAGTTGATCGCAATACTAAGGGGCATATTGCAGTTGTAGCAGATCCCGAATCCGGTAAAATCTGGAAGTTGGGAAAAATGCGCTACCATATGCATAAAAAATACGAAAATATAAAAAAACGGCTCTATAATAGGGGCAGAAATAAACAATTAAAAGCTGTAGAAATTCGGGAAAAAAATATTGTAAGGGACTTGAACCATAAAATCAGCCGAAAGATTGTGGATGTCGCCCTGTATAACGGATGTGGGATCAAACTAGAAAACCTTAAAGGAATCCGGAAACTCAGCAGCAAGATTGTAGATGCAGGAAAAGGCGAGAAAAATAAAAGTAAAAACAAAAAAAGAGAACGAAATAGAGACAAAAACAGAAGTGAAGAAATTAGCAAAAATTCTCTCAAAAATAAAAGCACGTCCCAAAACCAATCATGGTCCTGTGAATACTCATTGAACAGCTGGTCTTTTCAGCAGCTTCATCAGTTTATTGAATACAAATCCAGGCTGCAAGGAGTAGAGGTAGTTTATATCGATCCCCATGCGACTAGCAAGAAGTGCAGCCGCTGTGGACATATAGGCAACCGACACAGCAAGCAATTCGAGTGCCCACACTGCGGGCACGTTGACCATGCCGATGTCAATGCCGCCTTTAATATAGCGTTGACGCCAAAAGGCAACGGTCAATTCTCTGCAGAAAGAGATGCAGGGAAAGGGAGCACTGACACCCCTCAACGGGTCTTGGACCGTACGATCTTCAGTAAACGTACGGCCAGAAAAAAAATTTCTCCACACTTTGCGTGGGAAGTATGTCAGTTTTTAAACTAAGACCTATTCCAGATTTCTCTAATACACATCTAGAAATATATGTTCACAACTACGGACAGGTCAAAAACAAAAAAAGGGAATTAATCCCTTTCAGTTAACTCACATTTTCAGGCAGTTTCGGCTGCTTTTTAAATTTCATCAATTTTTGTTCCATTTATAAGTGAAAGTGCTCCAGTGGGAATATAGATCTTACCAGTTACTGGAGCGTAGACAACTATTCCTTCGAGCTCATGAGCTACACCATTCTTGATAAGAATATTCTTGCTCACTGGCAGTTCAGCATCTCCAATGTCCAGTACAGGGTTTGAGGAATCTGTCATATTTAGCAAATACTCATTTTTATCCAAGTGCCCATCCCCATTATCTTTGGAGAAAATCTTTCCCACTTCCACAAAAAGATGTGAGTTGGTCTTGTTAAGGTCAAATCCGAGTTCTTTTGCTATATATCCTGCAATTTCGGTATTATCCATATGGCCTGTAGGATGATCAGGACCATAAGCCCACAAAGGAACATCATCTCCAGAATGCCCGTGAGTAGTCCAGCCAATTACTGTGTGATTGCGGCTGATTACCTCACTAATAGCATAGTCAAGTGAGAGGCCTTTTCCATTGTCGTAGAGCTTAAGAATTTCAGCTATATCTTCATCAGTAGCATCAATGCCCCACCAGGTTTTCAGCTGCTTTTTGATGTTTTCCGATGAAAGATCAGTCCCTATTTTTGTCTTAAGACCTGTGGAACTGAGTTTCATACCTTTAAGAGGCTCGATAACATCTTCTACGGTTGTGGAGGTGTAATTGGAGTCAGAGTTACTACCAATAGTCATGCCGCCAGTATTATGATCCGGGAAAACTAGAACTAGAGTATGTCCGTCCTTTTTAGCAAAATCAACTGCAGCCTTAACAGCTTTGTCAAAAGCTATAAAATCAGTTACAGCATAGTTAGGGTCATTGGCATGATCTGCCCAGTCAACCTGACTGCCTTCAACCATTAAGAAGAAACCACTTTTGTTTTGGGATAATAATTCAATGGACTTATTAGTCATTTCTTCGAGAGAAGGCTGTTCAGGTGCAAGTGAAGAACGATCGATGTCCGGCATCATATGGCTACTGGCAAAAAGACCCCAAACTCTACCAGTGGTCAGATTCATCATTTTATCTCTGCTGTTAACATACTGGTAGTTTCTGTCAAGAAGTACTTTTGTCAGGTTTTCTCCGTCAGTCCTTTTTCCTCCTGCAGCTACAGGCGTGAGATAACTGGAACCGCCACCAAAGACCACATCAATGTTCTCATAAACCATCTGTTTCATGATTTCGGTTTCATTATCTCTGTTATCAACGTGAGCAGCAAAAGCTGCAGGTGTGGCATGGGTCACACGAGAAGCTGCTACAAGTCCTGTAGCCTTGCCTTCAATCTTTGAAGCTTCAAGCACTGTTGCAAGTGGTCTGTACTGCACTTCTTCAGGTGGAATTTCCAGTGTACTTAACACAGAGTTATTGCTCGGCCCGACGCTTACAAAACCGTTAGTAGTTTTGTATCCCGCAGCAAATGCAGTTGCAGCTGAAGAAGAATCAGTAATGACTGAATCAGTGCTATAAGTAGACACTGTCCCAGTCACCATATTATCAAGCTCGAGAGGCTTGCTACTATACCAGCGAGCTAAAGTCTCTACACTTTGGGAACAACCATCAGGAATTAGGACAATTATGTTCTTTATCTCTGCTTCCGAAGTTGCAGGAAATTTGCAGTTAGTAGAATTCGTAAAATCGATGCTACTGTTCGAATCGAATTGTGTAGCTGCTGCATAACCAACATTTCCCAGCAGCAAAAGTCCTATAATAGAAAAAATTAGTAAAGTATCTGTTTCTTTAATCTCCATAGAATTACCTCAACTTTAATACTGTTTCTTTTAAGTATCTGTTTTATGACTTTATAAAAAATACAAATTGCAATTTAAAAAAGAAGCCAGCTGTATTTGAATCTTTCACATATAGAATATATGTAACCTAATATTTAACATCTAAAAAAGGTAGCTATGTAACACTATTTTGTGGTACCATCTGCTTATAAAAATATTTAGATTATATACTCACTTATACATTTGCTAGTTTTCCAGAAATTGTATGTTTATCCTGTTTTGTGGTGAATGAAAAAGGATTATGAGTAAATTGTACTTATAGAATTTTTTGGAAGTTGGTACATAGCTCAATTAATATTCTTATTGAAAAAAAATAATCCTGCTGCAGGGAAACTAAAAGTCTTGTGCTAACAAATAACAAGGTATGAAATTTAAAATAAATAGAGCAATATATTAAAAAAATACCTATAGGAGGTAATGAGAGAAACTCTATATAATTCGAAAATTATGAGTATCATGGTTAATATTAGGAGAGAAGCCATGGATAGTATAAAGTTATTTAAAAAAACAACAGACCTAATAAGTACTGTTTTTCTGTATCTATTACTACTTGCATTAGTTATGGGGATGGCAAAAACTTTACTGGATATTCGTTTTATTTTGTTTGAGTCTCTTGAAAGTGGATTTAATCACATGGTGACAAGTATACTGACAGTTTTTGTTGTCATTGACCTTTTCAAAGCCTTTGTGGATTACCAAGAGAACGATCGGATTAAGCTTACGGATATAACAGATGCTACAATTCTAATAGTCCTGCGTGAGATTGCTGTTGGACTTTACGCGCAAAAATTCGGGTATGAATTTGTTTTAAGTTTAGCGACACTACTTCTTGTACTGGGTATAATAAGAGTACTTGCTGTTAAATATTCTCCGGCGGAAACAAAGGATTATATTTCTGTGCCAAGAGAAAGGCAGCCTTCAAAAATAGCTCTTAGTGCTGTTTTTGATCGGTATTGTTTCATTCATAAAAACAATTGACTTTCCCTATAGTGATTAAAAATTTCTTCTTACCACGAATACGACCTCAGCTAAGAGTCTTCAACCGATTTAGTAAATCTGGTAGGAGTAAGCTCTGAAAAATAGGTTAAAATCCAGAAATCATTCTATCGATTATATTATTTTTAAACTAGGATAACAGAACTTGAAGTTATCTATAGATGTAGCTATGTAGAAAATCTCTAGAGATTTCAAGATCTATTTGCTCAAAAGTAATAATTTGATAATTAAACACTTATTTTGGATCTAATAAATATACCTATTTAATCAACTATATGGATGAATAAAAAAGTATATATACAAAGGATGAGTATTATTGATTAGTAGCGTGGGACTATAATTTATGAACAGATCAGAAATATACGAACAGACTAGAAAACATGCCCTCAGAAAAAACTTACTTAACTATCCCATGTTACTTCTTTTACAGTGAGCCAGTGCCTCAAATCTCTTCCTTTTCTTTTTTGGTGGCCAATAAGTCAAAGTTGAAATTTTCCAGACTTTTGTATAATTGCGTTTGCACCTCAATTCGAAGGTATGAATTTCTATTTTCTTGCAGATTAGTTTGGAATACAGGTTCAGCCAAACAATAGAATATTCAAAGAAAAAAAATCTCAGCCAGCTTAGAGAATTTAATATTCTAAATAGTAAATATATTTATTCTAGTAATTTCTTTTTTTCCTTCATATATATTGTCTAAATCGAATAACTATATATAACGTTATGACTGTTAATTTCAAAAGTTGAAACGCGAATGAGTTAGACAGAGGAATAGAGATTAAAAGAATAGTACATATTTCAGACATTCATTTCTCAGAGACATATTATATGCCTGAGATTGCAAATTCCATGCTTGAAAATATAAACCGGAGCTATCCGGATATTGTAGTAATTACTGGTGACCTGACGGAAAACGGGCTTGCAGCCGAATATAATGGAGCAAAGGAATTTATCGACAAGATTGAATGTAAAAACAAAGTGATAGTTCCAGGGAACCATGACTCCAGAAACGCTGGTTATCTCTTTTTTGAGGACCTTTTCAAAACCAGATCGACTTTTGGGCAATTTGGTGAGGTCACTGTAGTGGGGCTTGATTCTTCCCAACCGGAACTTGACGAAGGGCATATTGGAAGGGAAAATTACAATTGGATAGAGAACACTTTCTCAGTAAATTGTTTCAAAATTTTTGCCCTGCATCACCACCTTATTCCAATTCCCAGGACTGGCAGAGGAAATAATGTACTTGTAGATGCAGGAGATGTCTTAGAACTCCTAGATCACTCAGGTGTGAATCTTGTGCTTTGCGGACACTGGCACATCCCTTGGGTCTGGAGATTAAATGACATGCTTGTAATCAGTGCGGGAACTGTCTGCTCTTCCAAAGTTCGTGGAAAAGTGTCTCAGTGTTACAATTTGATTGAGATTGATGCGCCAGAATCCGATTGCAAGCGTTGGCATCTACAAGTTTACAGAGTTTTCTCTAAAGGAGAAAAAGAGAAAGTTGTTGATAGTATAATATAATTAAACAAAATCAAAGTTGCGGTGGCGCGAACATACCCCGTTGCTTGCGGCGTGGCGCGCCAGCAGAACTTTGATTTTCCTGCTATTTGAGGGACTCAATTACAAAATATAGTGATGAACATAAAACTAAAAATCACTATATTTTTAGACCCCTTGAAAAATGATTAGTTTTTTAAGGGATATTAAACTTTATTTGCCCAATTAAATGTAGTGTCAGTCCTCCCCCAATTAAGGTACATTCATTAAAGGATCTATTTGCTGTTTAAAGGACTTATGTACTTTAATTGATAAATTAAACGTTGTTTTTTCCTTAGTTTTAACATTGAATTTTGTATGGATGAAAATGACATCAGATACCTTATTTATAAATAAATATAAATTGTAAAGCAATAAAGTATTTATCTTGCTTTCTTCTTGATCTAAAAGAGTATTATAGATTATTTATCTAAAAAATTGGTTTTTAGAGTGTACCTTAATTGGGGAAACTCTAAATACATACCTATTATCCAAAATAAGCATTATATACCC
>DASXVB010000280.1:0-2286 GCA_036504475.1 Methanosarcina sp. | reverse complement strand
CCGGATAAAGAAACTGTATTCAGAAATCCTGTTTTTTAAAATATAATATACTGCATGAAACTAACTATATTCTGAAAATTATCTCTCCGGGCATCCGGAAAAGTAAATTATGGGAGTGGAAGTAATGAAGCAAACGTTCATTGAGGAAAATTATTTGGATACAGAAGTCGAAATTGACATTGGGGGTAGAACTCTATATAAAGGGGTTGTTACTGAGTGTAATGACGGGGTTCTTAGCCTTAGATGGGGTACAAAGGAAGAAGGCTATACACATATCGATATTGAGAAAATTGCTGCCATATGGAGAACGTTGAGAAAATAAAGGCAGTGCAAAATAAAAGTATTCTGAATGAGAACTGCAGGTCTGAGTTCCTCTGTTCCTGCATATTTATAATCAAGTTTTTAATTGAGAAAATCTCCTCTTTTTTAGAAGCAATCTTTTCTATAGCCTCTGTTCTGTTGAGAAAGGAAGCGTCTAGAATTGATTTGGCTTTAAACTTGGTTTTTATCATCAGCGTTAGAGCATTCAGAATTAATACTTCAGGTATGTGTAGATTATAAAGTCTCTGGAATAGTAAACTATTAAGTTATTTAAAACCAGAAAATCGCTTAAGTCAGGAAAAACTGTTAATTAACTTAAAACCAGGAAAATCAGGAAGATCAAATATATCAACAAACTCTTCCCAGGTTTAATGCACCTGAACTGAGAAAACAGTAGCATAAAGTGATGTTTTATTTGTTTTTCAGGTGCATAAATCCTATTAGGAAAGATCCTTTAATGCTCAAGTTTTACATTTAAGGGTCTTGATTTTTTTTACCCGGCTTATAAACTGTTATTTGAACAGACTGTACAGGTATTGCAGCAGTTGGTATAGATAAGAACTGGAACTGCAGGTGCTACAAGAACTGCAGGTGTTTTTACTGGAACTGCAGGTGCTACAAGAACTGCAGGTGTTTTTACAGGAACTGCAGGTGCTACAAGAACTGCAGGTGTTTTTACTGGAACTGCAGGTTTTGGTGTTACTAGGGCATGCACTTACTGCTGCAGCTGTCACTGATGCTACAAAGAGAACTGCAAGCATAATAGCCAATCCTTTTCTCATTTTACCTAAAATCTGTTTATCCATTATTATCAGTCTCCAAAATTTTGTTTAGTTTTCACAGTTTTCAGATAATTGACTTATCACTCCACTTTCCTCTAAAGAGAGAACTAAGCAGATTATTTTGCCAATTTATCTATTATTTTACCAATAGTAAACCAAGTTACTTTGCAAGGTTTGGTATTGGTAATTTTTTTGTTCTATCAGAACTCATATTTGAATACAAAAACAAAGCACTTGGTGGCTATAGTAATTGTATTACATAGGTATCTTTAATTTTAATACTACTGTCTTTTCTCAGTTCAAATGAAATCCTTCTTATCTCATTGTCTTATTAGACGTCTGCCTTTTGACTAGTCTGAAATTAATTACCTCAAATATAAGTTTACTTTTTACTATTCAAAAAATATAAGTGAATTTTATGAAAAATAACCTTGATCAAGCTTTTAATCTCTTGAGAAACCTTTACACATATTGGATATAGATTTTTATGTAAGCTAGATGTCTATATTTTAAAAAAACTGGGAATTAATGACCTAATAGAAAAAAATTCAAATTATCTTTTCAATTAAACACCTCACTGCTTGTTTTCCATGCATATAAGTGTATATAAAGCGTATTTTGACTTTTTTTCACTATAACCTTTCTCTTCAAGCTCTAATCTTAAATTCTTGGATTTTTTGTATATATGACCTACAAATAATAAAATTACATAAATAAATAATACACATCATCCAGTAAAAAACTAAAAAAAATGATTTTTCTGTTAATATCATAACAAAGCTTAAATTGAGTACAGTATTTACTGAATAAACTGATTGACATGAAAAAGATCCATTTCTCTTTCGAGCATGTGTAGGCTTGCTTCTGAAAATGGATAGTTCATCAGACATTTGACTAAAATTTCATATATATACACATCCAATAGCGGAGTTTACATTACTTATCGGTTAGCAATTTTGCTAGCACTTATCGAGCAGTTGCAGATTAAGAATTTGCACTGTCAAACTTTCACTCTATAATCTTTCATAAGGGAGACCCCTATATGATAGAAGAAAGTTAAACCTGACTTCTTTTACAACAGCCATTTCAAAATAAGTTAATAAAGCTTGTATATACTCAGCCTTGTTAAATATTGGAATTCATATTATAAAATAATCTCGTTTTTAATAATGGATTATTGGAA
>DASXVB010000279.1:0-29319 GCA_036504475.1 Methanosarcina sp. | reverse complement strand
AGGTCCTTTTCTATATCTTCAAGCTCTCGAACATAGGCTTCCCCTACTGCTTGCATGAAGCTTGCAACTTGTTTATCTTCTCCTAACCCGGCCTCTTTAAGATTCCCGTATATATTATGAGAAACGTTGATACCGAAGTGGATTTTCTGGGAAACTGCAGAGGTACTGGCAATCGAGACTGTTAATTTCTTTCCTGTAAGGAAAAGGTCATCTCCTTCCCGCGCTGTCTGCACACCGAGATCTGCAAGGTATTCTCTTACAAGTGCTGTAAAAAGACGCTGCCGTACATATATAAGTTTCAGGTCTGTAGAATCAAAATGTTCTATAATAAAACTTACCATATCTTCGGACCAGATTGACTCGTTTGCTCGTCGGTCTTCTAGATCGATCATATGCTCGATTTTTACGTCGCAAGCCCCTCTAAATACTACAACCGAGTCTTCCTGAACTCCAAAACTGTTGTAGGCCCAGAGAGAGGAAATCTGACTCCCATCATAATCGAATTTTTCAGGTAAAACAATGCATTTCATGGAATTCTCTCTGCAAGTTGTTTCTCTAAATTCTTTCTTTAATGTATTTATCGACATTAGATTCGGCTCTCTGGATCAAATCCCAAGTCTTTTCAGAAGAGGGTCTTTTACACCTGCATTTTTAAAAGCACGTGCTCTGCGCACACAGCTCTCGCATTCTCCGCAGGGAATTTCTCCGCCGTGGTAGCAGCTCCAGCTGTACTCAAGAGGAGCTTTTGCTTCAAGAGCTCTTTTTACGATCTCCGTTTTTCCAAGTTCAATTAGAGGAGCCAGTATTTTTACTCCATTCTGGGTTGAATAGGAAAAAGCCCTATCCATTACCTGCACGTAGGCCAGGGAATTGTCAGGAAAAGTGCCTGCTTCTTCTCCATTAAAGCCAACGACAAGATATTTACATTCTCTGCTTTCGGCAAAACTTGCTGTAATATTGAGCATTACGCCATTTCTATTAGGAACCCAGACAGCCTTTGCTGAAGCGTCTGTAATTTCTTTAGGAGCTGCTTCGTCAATATCTTCGAAAGATAAGGATGGGACTTCAGTCTCCCTGTTTACGAGAGAGGTGGATGTTATTTCCGAAAGCCAGTCCAGATTTATAACCCTGTGCTCAATTCCAAAATATTCACATACTTTTCGTGAGTACTCGATTTCTCTCTCTCTGGCCCTCTGCCCATAATCAAAAGTAATAGCCATCTCAATATCAAAATCTTCTGTTGCAATTGCGAGCGCCGCAACAGAATCAAGTCCGCTGCTCAGGAGAGTTATAGCTTTCATTTTTTACCCGCTGCTTAAATTTACTTTTTAACTGTGCTTTAGCTCACTAGTTAAACTGATTATTTAAATTTAACAGGAAATAAATTAATTATTTAAATTCAACGTGGAATTTTTCTGAAGTTATTCTTTCAGGGTTCTTCAGATATTCTTCAGAGATTATCCCAATAATACCAGCAACTCGTATTTAAAAGTAGCTGTCTTTGTGATTGTCTTCTTGATAAAGTCTAGGCTCTGATACTGATTTTGTATTGCCCTAGACTTATAAAATTGAATTCTTGAAAAAGGCTTTAAAGAATCTGTTTCAGCGAATTCTTTTTAGTGAACCCCACATATATTAAATAGGGAAATCTAATCGAAGAGGTGGAATTACTTGATTGGAATTATTTCGGACTCACATGATAATATGGATGCTCTCCGAAAAGCTGTGGAATTCTTCAATGAGAGAGATGTAAAAGCTGTGCTGCACGCAGGAGATCTTGTTTCTCCTTTTACTGCAAGAGCCTTTAAGGAATTAAAGCCAAAACTTTACTTTGTATTTGGAAATAATGATGGGGATAAAGTAACACTTACAAAACGGTTTGAAGAAATCGGGGCTACTTCCTGTGGGAATTTTGGAGATCTGACAATTGATGGGCTGCATATTGCCCTTATGCATGGGACAAACGAAGTACTGGTCAAAGCGCTTGCCAAATCAGGAGAATTTGATGTAGTAGTCAGGGGCCATACCCATGATCCGAGTGTCAAAATTATTGAGGGGGTTACTATGATAAATCCAGGAGAAGCCGCAGGTGTGCTTTCCGGAAAGTCAACAGTTGCTATTCTTGATATTGCAAACCTTAACGTAGAGATAACTCAGCTTGAACTAGATTGATTTTACTTCTCTCTTATTTTTAGTGTTTTTGGAATTTTTAGATCTTATTCAAGACAGATAAACTGAACCTTGTTAGCTAGCTATAATATCGGAAATTATATCAGCTCTCGTGTAATTCTTATATTCATCTTTTTTGAAACAATTTCTCATTAAAGGTTGTAACAACCATGAAATCAACAGAAATGGAATCTATAGACTCTTTACCCGAAGGGATAGGTGAAACGGAAAAGGTTTCTTGGAAAAGGAAAAATACCCTTATTTTTGCTTGTTCTGGTCTTTCCAACACAGGAAAACTTACAATGCAGGCAGCGTCAACTCTTGCTTTCCAGAGGCCTGATCTGTACAGAGCTGTGGCTGCTCAAAAAGGGGTTGATGAGGTTGAAGATGCAATATCAGACGGCTTTCAGGTTCTTGCACTGGACGGATGCTCGGATCACTGCGCCACAAAAAAACTCGATGAAGGCGGGCTGAAAGCCGACGTATATATGATGGTTACGGAACTCGGGATTGAAAAAACAAGGCCTTCGGATGTAAAGCCCGAATATGTGGAAAAAATTGTCAGGGCTATAAAAGAAGCCTGAATTAAGTCCTCTACCTTGTCTTAAGTAGTTAAAAAAAGAAAGAATATAGCTTTGTTAAGATGTAATATGCAGAGTTCAAAGTCTGGAATTATGAAGTTCAGGATTAAAATCTATTATTCTCTGTATTTTATTTGCCCGCTTAAAAATTCCGGTAGTACTGCAAATATACTGTAAATTCATAACCAAAGTTTCATGTACTATTTGTGTAATTTTTTTCTTCTCCATGGAATTTACTATACAATAACTTCTTGATTTTGTTATTTATAGAAAAATCAGCAATTGCCTTAAAACTTACATGCCCAATTTGAAAAATAATTTCCCCACTACCCTTATCCTTTACTTTTCATTTTTTCAATTTAGAGGTTATTTGTTTTCAGAGTATAGCCCTGGTCTTGTATTCGTTATTACTTTTATGTAGTCTGTTTTAGTTGCAGTACTGCTGCCTGCCGTATTGGTTACTGTAAGTGTAACCTTATAGTTTCCTTCCTCTAAATACTCATGTTTTGGATTTTTTTCTGTTGAAGATGCCCCATCTCCAAAATTCCATTTCCAGGAAGTTGGACTATTGGCGCTCTTGTCAGTAAACTGAACATTTAGTGGAGCTTTCCCTGAGGTAGGAGAGGCAGAGAATGCAGCAATCGGTTTTGCTACTACTGTTATATAACCTGTTTTTGTTACCGTATTATTGCCTGCAGCATTGCTTACTGTCAGTGAAACCGTATAAATACCTGCTTTGGAATACTTGTGGGTTGGGTTCTGGAGTGTTGAAGTACTTTTATCTCCAAAATTCCAATACCAGGAAGTAGGTGATCCTGTACTTTTGTCAGTAAAGGCAACATTTAATGGTGCTTTCCCAGAAGTTGGAGTCCCAGAGAATTCAGCAACTGGAAGCTTAATTGTGCATATCCATGTATTAGTCACTACATTTGATTTATATTTGGGGTCATTCTCTGTTCCTACATAAGCATATATCTTGTCAGTTCCTACAACACTGCTTGTGTAGCTCCAGGTCGCTTTTCCTTGTGAATTGGTAATATTGGACCCTGTTAAACCAGCTTTTGGTCCTTCTGTGACTTTAAAGTTGACTGTTTCTCCAACAATTGGCTCACCTGTGTCATATTTAAGTTCTGCTGTTAGAGTGTGGGTATTTCCGATTTCATTTGTTGCAGATGAAGGAGAAAGGAAGAAATCTGCGGACGTAAATGATCCACCTTCAATAAAGACGTCAGAATCAAGTATAGAATCTCCAGCGTCTGCAGTGGCCAGTTTTATTGTGTTCTCTTGCCCCTTGTTTACGGGAACAGTAACAGTTAGGATTGTTGTCAATCCATCAAGTTCCGTGTTAATTTTTGCTCCTGAGTCGAGGTCATTGTTTCTATAAAAATTCGGATAGCTATTCAGATTTACATTGTTGATTGAGACTGGAGTAGAAGTTCCGGGAATCAGTGCAACGTTCTTACCATTCAAAAAGAAGCCAAAAACATCGTTAAATGAGGAACCAACATACTCATTATATTCTTCCGACCCGAACACATACTTGAAGGTTATCTGGTCGGAATCGGGAATGAAGCTAAACTCCAGAGATGCAGCGTCATTTGTGGAATAACCCGGAATCAATCCGTCGAGATCTGTATCTCCTGGCATCTCATTATTTGTTGATGTACCCTCATTTTTATTTGGACCTGCAACGCTGGATATTGCCCCGCTGCTGAGTACAACTCCATTTTTGATTCCTATATTATCTGAACCTCCAGAGAACGTGCCCGCTGCAACTTTAGCTCCGGTATATTTGACTTTCGTTACTTTAACTCCAGATCCAAGCAAACTATTTACCAGTTGCTCCGGTGTTAGTGTATTAAGGTCTGTTGTAGTAAGGCCCGATGTATTCGCCAAAGACTTTACTCCATATGTTGGCGTATATCCGACTCTTTCAGTCGTAGATGCTGCTGCAACTGAACTCAATAACAGCAGAACAATTAGTACACTCGGTATAATTTTTTTCTTCATATGTATTACTCCCAGATTTGAGTTGAATATTTCACTATCATTTAATATCCATAATGGGGAAATGAAATATTTTCAGTAGCGTTCTCTTTGTTTTAAATCACTACTCACAAAGTTCCCTATATGAAGATAAGCTTAGAAAACGAATGCAATTGAACGAAGTGCAATCTAAGACAAAAAAAATCAACTAGATAAGGGGAACAGATTCAAATTTCCTCAATTGGATTAAAAGAAATTGATTTAAAAGTATATTAGTATGTTCAGATGTAAATATGTTATACTGTTGGTGTGTTTCGTAACAGAAATCACAGAGGTTATTAGCCGTCAGGTGATATCGTCTTTCTCTCACCTGAAATTCAACTTGATTTCCACTAAGGTCACAATCTTGCATATAATCCACAACAAGCTTTCCCAAGTCCACCACGAGACGTCGCATTTAATCATAAGGAGCCGTGCATTAATCCCGCAGTTCGTAATATCTAAAATAATGGACTTTGAAGACTACCTTGTTATAGAGGGATTAGCTGAACATTGAGAAAAGCCGTAGCCACCCTTTTTATAATTGCTTCGTGGAAGTTTTAGCTTCTGAGGCTTCATTTCTACTTTTAGTCTTCGATTAATATTTAAACGAAAAATTAGTGTATTTTTGAGGAAAATAATTAATTATCTTTATTTCCGAAAAAATAATGATTTTCAGTTAAATAGCAATTAAAGAGGATCCTAGTATTATGACTTCTGCAAAACCCATCCAAAATTCCACCCCTCATCTTCCTGAGGATTTTGATGCCCGAATTTCCGGAGTTCTCCCTTACTACTCATGTTTTCATCAGGAAACTATCAATTTCGTTAAATCCATGCCATCCAGCCCAAGAATCTGGCTAGATACCGGATGTGGAACAGGATCTCTGGTTAATAAGGCAATTAGGGAGTTTCCGGCTACAAAATTCCTTTTACTTGATCCATCAGAAGGTATGCTGAATCAGGCAAGAAAAAAACTATCATCTTGCCTTGCGGGTAGGCTGGAATTTCTGAAAGCTTCCCCTACTCAGGATTTTGTTCAAGAATTGGAGGAAAACCCGGACGTCATCACTGCGATACAATGCCATCATTATCTTAACCGCGACGATAGGGCCAAAGCTACTGGAGTGTGTTATAATCTTCTAAAAGTAGGTGGGATTTATATCACTTTCGAGAACATCAGACCGCTAACCGAAGAGGGAATCATCATAGGAAAGAGATATTGGCGTAATTTCCAGTTAGCCCACGGCAGGACTGAGGAAGAAGTAAAGGAACATCTGGAGCGCTTTGATACTGAATATTTTCCGATAACTATCGAAGAGCATCTAAAACTCTTAAGAGAAACGGGGTTCAGGACCGTGGAGTTATTCTGGTACTCTTACATGCAGGCTGGCTTTTACTGTATCAAATAACTGTTTTTCTAGTTTTTATTCTGTTTTTGTTCTCTTCCGTATTTTTCTTGCGAAATTTAAAATCATATTAATTAGCTGACAAATTCCATTTCTGGACCAACAATATAATTTATTTACTGATGAAATTGTATTAATATTGATTCTACATCTGTTTTTGCAATGAAAAAAGAATCTAAAGCACATTCTTTAGAAATATATCTGGATGGTAACTATTTATGGAAAATCTTGTAGTTTATTTACTGATTGGTGCTGTAGCAGGTATTTTAAGTGGATTATTTGGAATTGGGGGTGGGATTATAATTATCCCTGCACTTGTTTTTTTACAAGGATTCTCTCAAATAAAAGCCCAGGGAACCTCTCTAGTAGCACTGCTTCCACCTGTAGGTATACTTGCATTTTTGGAATATTATAAAAGAGGATATACTGATGTATATGCAGGCATAGTTATTTGCATTGCTATGATTATTTGTGCAAAATTCGGAGCACAATTCGCAAATATGCTTCCGATGGATATATTGAGAAAGGCCTTTGGGATATTTGTTATTTTAGTAGGAATAAAAACTTATTTGGGAAAATAAGTACTTCACTGTTTGCAAGAAATCAGCAACTACTCAGCCTGTGAAAAGCAAGTCTATTAATGTTAATTTCAACGTAAATTCAAACAGGAAGTAAAAATCTAATAAAAAATTCAGGTAAATTATGCTCTCAGAATTTGTCGGAATCCCTGAAGCTTTACAGCCTTGGGAATCCTGAAAAAAGAAATGAAATTAGTACGAAGATTCTTTCCTTTTCGTACTTCTTGTATTCCTCGTATAACCTGTGCTGTTCGTATTGCGAGAGTCATTTCGAGAGTCATTTCGAGATCCATTGCGAGTGCCGCCGCGATATTCACCAGCATTCTTTGAGCTTCTACCCTTTGATTTTTGGGCAAGCTCTATGAAGGGTTTTCGACCTCTCATTTTGTTTTTGAAGATTTCAAGCAGAGCTTCAGCCTGGGCAAAAGGTACGGTTACGAAGGAGAAGTGGGGGAAAATCTCTGCGTCCCTTATTTTCAGTTCGCTGTCTCCTGTTTCCTCCTGAATGAACTCGCACAACTTGTCAGGAGTCATGCCGTCGACTTTTCCCATTGCGATAAACAGCCTTGTCTTGCCTTTTCTATCGACATAAGAACTGCCGGAAATCTCTGCGTACATGCTTTCGTCAAATTGTTCTTTGAAAGCGTACTTAAGAAGCGCAGCCAGGATTTTTTCTGCCGGATATTCATTGAGGAGCTTTTCGCTCATCTCAAGGCAGTCGCCGTATTCTTCCATTTTTATGGTAGAGTCAAGTTCGGCTTTAACTCTCGACCTTTTGGCTTTAATCACATCTTTTATTTCAGGCAGCTTTCCTTTCTTCATTTCTGACTTTGAAGTCTTTTTTATGTAAGTGAGCCGCCTGTATTCGTTAGATGTAACAAAGGTGATTGCAGTTCCCTGCTTTCCTGCTCTTCCTGTCCTTCCGATCCTGTGCACGTAGGATTCTGGGTCCTGGGGAAGAGTATAGTTGATAACATGGGTCAGGTCCATGATATCGATGCCTCTTGCTGCAACGTCGGTTGCTACGAGAATATTTATCTTCTGTTTCCTGAACTTATTCAGGATTTTTTCCCTTTCATTCTGAGAGAGATCTCCGTGCAGGGCATCGGCTGAATAACCTCTGTCTCCAAGCTTCTGGGCAAGCTGGCCGGTATCGGTTTTTGTCCTGCAGAAAATAAGCCCGTAGAACTCGTCTTCAATGTCTATAATCCTGCATAGGGCTTCAAATTTGTCGTTTTCCTTTACCTCAAAGTAGATCTGTTCAGTCAGTTCTGTGACAAGATCCTCTTTTTCTATGGCGATGTGCTCATAGTTTTTCATATACTTCTTGACGATTCCAAGGATTGCTTTTGGCATTGTAGCTGAAAAGAAAAGCATTCTTTTTTCAGGCCCGGTTGCCTTTAAGATTTCCTTAATATCGTCAATAAAACCCATATTGAGCATTTCGTCGGCTTCGTCCAGCACGAAATATCCGATATTTTCGAGGTTCAAGCTCTTCCGTTCAAGGTGGTCAATAACCCTTCCAGGTGTTCCGACAACGATGTCCACTCCACTCTTCAGCGCCCTGAGCTGCTGGGTCATGGATTGTCCCCCATAAATAGGGACAATATGCACTTTTTTGTCTCCCTTCAGAGAGTTGAGTTCTTCTGAGATCTGAATTGCCAGTTCTCGGGTTGGGGTCAGGATTATTGCCTGTACTTTTCCTGATTTCTCAGGGATTTTTTCTATAATGGGAGCTCCGAAAGCCATTGTTTTGCCGGTTCCGGTTTGAGCCTGCCCTATAATATCACATTCTCCTTTCATAAAAAGCGGGATGACCTTTTCCTGAATTGGGGTTGGTTCTTCAAACCCTTTCTTTTTAAGGGCTTTTAACGTACTGTCTGAAAGTCCCAATGCCTTAAATTTTGCTAGTTTTTCCATGTACTCACTCTAATATTGACAATTATTTTTTACAAATCGTGCAACTTGCAGATCTGCTGTTTATATACTCTGCCGCATACCCGGCAGTATCCTTTGCGGAAGAGGCCACTTATTAAAACCGGTACATGATACCAACTAAAAATAGGTAAACACGCCGTATAAATGGTTAATTTCCCCGGGAATGCGAGAAGGTGCCTAAGGACCAGGGAAATTCACAACCGAGATACATAAAACTTATACAGCAAAAATTCGATATTCTTGGATAAGTTCCGGACGCTTTTTTGAGTTCTTCCCTGTGATACAGGCAGACTGAATTATTAGATTAAATAATATTAGATTAAATAACCTTTTAATTGAATAGTTACCCTGTAACCCTTTTTCCTATATATAACCCTTTGCTACCTCTCTAATGATATCTTTATTGATAAAGATTTCTATTATCCTGAATAACCTTTGAGCTAGATGCCATTCATTTTCTAGAAACGCTGCTCATAGGTATAAGTTCGATTACAGGTTAATATCGCAGATTCGAAAAAGTTTAGATATTACTATTGAGTAGTACTACAACCTGTTCAGTAGTACCAGCCGTGAAAACAAAGCTCATCGGTCAACATTTCTTTAAGGAGATTTAGCCTGTCGATTGAATTCCTTATCTGTTCGGGCTTGTCCAGCACTTCTTCACACCCCGTTTCTTCCTGTATTGTTGTGATCCTTAAAAGCTCGGCAAAATTTACGCACTCATCCAGAAAACTGTTGAAAATTTTGCGGGCCTTTACAAGACCTTCCGATGTCCTGAAGTCAGGCTGGACGGTTTTTTCGTATTCTGCTCTCTGTTTCATTTTTGAGACAAGAAGGCGTGACTCTACGTAGTCCCTTGCATTCAGAAGATCCCCGAGTTTCCCTAGATCAGTTCCTATATACTGGGTAAAGTAAGCAATTTCAAAAGCCCACCGCTTATCAAAATTAGTTTCCGGGCCTTTATTTGTAAAAGGAATTTTACTCGTCAGCCAGCTCATCTCCTGTTTATTTTCGCCTTCAGTATTAACATGCTAGAGGAAAGAATAAAAGCTTAACTAAACTCTTTGTCTCCACAATATGTTTTTAGATTTTTTGAAAGTAAAACCCTGATTAATTTTCTCACTCAGTTTTTCCACTACTTTTCTATGGAGGTCTGATTTGATACGGTTTTCCTGGTCTCCTGGCACATATAGGGATATGTTTTGATATTGTAATGTTTGTTTTTAAAAAAGGGATTGGAAAAAGAGCCTGAGAAACCTATAGAATAGAAAAGTTATTGGGATTTATAAAGAAATGAGTTTATGGGGATATTGAGTTAGAAATGAATATTTATTATTTATATAAAGTAAAGGATCAGTAAGAGACTACTGCGCAACAGAAAAAAAACAGGAATCAATAGAAAACGCTTTCTGATAATTGCTTTTAAGGAATCCTCAAGATGGATTCCTTAAAAGCAATACTTAGACCGGAGAACATTCAGTATAGTTTTTCAGGTTACAAAACTTAAAAAAATTAATAAGCAGTATCAAAAAAGAATTAATTTAAAAATTAAATTCTTATTTTGAAGGCGCTGCTTTTGGTTTGTCTACTATTGGAACCACTATTTTAATAAATTCCTTAGCACCAGTCTTTGCTCTTTCATTAGAGATTGATATACAATCTTTTGGGCAACCGCTAACGCATTCGGTGCACATAATGCATCTGAAGACGTTAAGTTCCCACGTTTTATCAGCCTTAGTAACTGTTATTGCATCAGGGGGACATTTCTTTTGACATAGCCCGCAGAGAATACAATTATCAGGATTGAAAACAATCCTTCCTTTAAACTCCTTAAAAGGCTCCCTTATTTCGAAGGGGTAAAGTCTGGTAGCAGGTTTACGAGAAATATTTGTTAGTACGAGGTTTAACATACCCATCATATCACCCTCTTCTTTATCTTTCAGTGCAGCTAATGCAAGGATCTATGGTAAGTACAACTAGAGGCACATCAGCGAGTTTGACTCCTGGCAGCATAAGTAACAGTGAAGGTATGTTTGCAAAGGTAGGTGTCCTTACTTTAAGTCTTTCTAGGTTTTTAGTACCCTTCCCTTTCACATAATATACAACTTCACCTCTAGGCTGCTCTGTTCTCATAATCGCTTCGCCGGTAGGGAAGCCCTTTATGGGTGTTACAACATCCCCATTAGGCATCTTGGAGATTGCATTCCTTATTAGCTTGATAGAATCATATAATTCAGTGATTCTTACTTTAGTTCTGGCGTAACAATCCCCATCTTTTTCAACAGCGGGCTTAAAACCAAGATCTTTATAGATATCCCAGTCTGCTGTCTCTCTTACGTCAATGGCATTCCCACTTCCTCTGAGTGTAGGACCAGCAGTTCCAGCTTCATATGCGAGTTGTTTTGACATTGTAGCTAATCCCACGAGTCTTTTCTTTACGGTGTAATTATTTACAAACACTTTTTCGAGATCTTTGACTTGGGATTCTACTGTGTCGAGCATTTTCAGAATCATATCAATCTGTTCTGGAGTTAAATCTCTGGTAACTCCTCCAACTTTAGATATTGAATGAATGACTCTGTTTCCACAGATCTTCTCCAGGACATCTAATACTGCCTCTCTGTACTTCCAGCATTCATAAAAGAGACTTTCAAATCCAAAACCATCGGCAAACAGACCAAGCCAGAGAAGGTGACTATGAACTCTGTTGAGTTCACCGACTATCACTCTTATATACTGTGCCCTTTCTGGGATTTCGGTATCGAATAATTTTTCGACTGCCCGTGTATATGTTATACCATGAAGGGCACTGCAGATCCCACATATTCTCTCACAAATATACGTGGTTTGATTATAGTCCTTTGCGTCTATAAATTTCTCAAGCCCTCTGTGAACGTAGCCCAATGAGGGAAGTACTCCAACAACAACATCGTTATCAATTTCAAGTTTTAACGATACTGGTTCGGGTAAAACGGGATGTTGAGGGCCAAACGGTATTATGGTTGTCATGTTGATTCTCCTCTCAATTGCTTAGGCTAAGGGAGTTTTTGGACTGTTTGGCGTCAGGTAAAGGTGACCCTTATAATCTATTGCTAAACCTTCGAAAGTCAATCCGAAGAGATCCTGGTACTCGTTCTCAATTAAAAGTGCACATAAATAAATGCCTGATACACTCTTGGGTTTCTCACCTGGTTTCACAAAGTATCTTAGATTTTTCAATTTGTTATCTTTCTCAAAGATATACAACAACTCATGGCCTTCGTTAGCTTTCAGGCATATCATAGTAGAATATCGATAGCCATCTTTTTTTAAGCCCTCAACAGTTTTTAGTAGCTCTCCACTGCTTTTTATTTCTGTCACATTTTGAATCACGTTATCAAGCATTCGATGGCACCTCGTTTCCTTTCAATTTTACTTCTTTTCCTTTGATATTCCCTTTTTTCTTATTTTCAAGTATTGAAAGTGCTGCTACTACACCATCAAGTATAGCTTCAGGCCTTGGACAGCATCCGGGAACATACGCATCTACGGGTATAACCTGATCCACGCCGCCTATTACGTTATAGCAGTTATGGAAAATCCCGCCTGTAGATGCACAGGCACCAACTGCTAAAACAACTTTGGGGTCGGGAATCTGGTTATAGAGATTTTTGATCACATTTACATTTTTATAATTTAACGAACCTGTAACCACCATTATATCCGCTTGCTTGGGAGTACCGATGTTTAAAACACCAAACCTTTCAGCATCATATAGAGGGGTAAGACAGGCTACTACTTCAATATCACAGCCATTACAACTATTACAATTCACATGTATAATCCATGGGGATTTTGCCAGACTCATAATTTTCCCTCTTTTTACACCATTGTAACTTTGCTAGCGTACAGCAATGCTATGTTTATTATGGAAATTATTAGCAGAACTGACCAACTCATTTTGAGCATCCACTGCCAGTATACTCTCGCAGTAATGTTATCTATAACAATTACAAGCAAGTAAGCAGCGATGGATATAAGCAAACCTATTAATGGATTTACTGCCCAGAACAGGAAAATAAGTCCTGTTAAAAACACATATTCGTAAAAGTGTGCAATCTCAATGCCAGCAAATCCTGGTCCTGAATACTCAGTCGTCATACCTTTAACCAGTTCTTGATGACCATGGTGAGAGGTTGAATAATCAAAGGGTGATTTTTTCAATTTTATATTCAAAACAACTATCATTGCTATGAATATAAGAGGTGTATACACCAGCAGAGGGGTTGATGCATTTACCAGCGCAGATAAGTTAAATGTACCTGTAAGCAAGTATATTGCAAGAGCATATAGAATTAAAATTGGCTCATAGGCCAGTATAGCCATAATTTCCCTTGAACTTCCGACTCTAGCGTATGGGGAACCAGTACTCATACCTCCTACTATGAGAGCTAGTGAAGCTACAGTGTATACGAATATTATCATCAAGATATCTTCTTTAAACACTAACATTAAGAGGCTCAATATTATAAAGAATAAATACACGACTACGTAAAAGTTTTGAGATGGATTTACAATCATGTTGTCTTTACTAAGGAGCTTCTTAACATCATAATATGGCTGCAAAATAGGAGGACCGACTCTACCTTGTAATCTTGCAGTGATTCTCCTGTCAATTCCTGAAGCCAAACAGCCAAGGATAGGAGCACCAATTAAAACAAGAACAACTGTTAAAACATCGTTCATATTCATAATACTCCTCCTGCTAACGCAAATACAATAAGGATTATAGAGATTGCGTATCCGAGTGTTGTAAGTTTACTTTCTCCAAATGTATTTTGAAGGTAGATGTTAGATACACTGCTTTTTTCGTAACTGCAAAGTCCATTTCTGAACATTAATCCATCCTTTTCAAGATTGTTTTCCCCACACATATAATAGCCAGCTCTACGAGGTGTGAACATGTTCTTGGTAGCGAGATAGATCAGAATAGCCAGAGCAAGCACGATAAATATTACTGCATAAGTAAATGTCCCTACTTCAGAGGTAAATTGTCCAACCGGCCCTGTAACATTAGGAGTATTTCCTAGCAGAATTTTAACCTGAGGTCCAATGAAGTAGTTGTATATTGAAAATACAAAAGCACTTGTAGCTACTATGGCTAATCCAAGGAACGACAGTGGGAAATATGTTTCCGGTTTTTTGTGGGGAACTGCATTTTTATCCATGCTAGATGATAAGATTGTTCCAAGCCATTTAGCGTAATAAACTGTAGTGAGTGCACTTCCAAGTACAAGGAACACTATCACAACAGGGTTGCTTGCTGCAGCTTCCATTGACACCCATTTTGTAAGCAATACTCCAAAAGGAGGTAATAACATGGATACCATTCCCAGAGCTGCAAGGGTAGTGAGAAGAGGAGCTTTCTTTATTAATCCTGACATATCCTCGATATCTCTGCTTCCTATGGTGTGCTCAATTTCACCTGTACACAGGAACAGGAGAGCTTTTGATATGGCGTGGAACAGAATAAGCATAATCGCAGCAGCTACAGCCAGAGGTGTGCCTATTCCAGCGCTTGCGATAATTAATCCTAGGTTTGCAATAGTTGAATAAGCAAGCACTCTTTTAGCATTTCTTTGAGATAAGGCTAAAGCAGAGCACATCACAAAGGTAAAGCTACCGTAAACTGCAATAGCTGTTCCGAGAGGAGTGTTAGCATAAGCAGGCACAAGCTTGACAACTAAGAACACACCGGCGTTTACCATCGTGCTTGAGTGCAGCAAAGCAGAAACCGGGGTCGGAGCTACCATTGCGCCTAAGAGCCAGCTCTGGAAAGGCATCTGAGCAGATTTCGCAAAGCCTCCGATACAGAGTAGAGCAACAGGAAGGGCTACAGCGGCTAGAGCTGCTGCATTAGTTCCAGCATAAGTTCCAATTCCAGAAAGAGTACTTACATTATAGTTAGTTGCGAGCAGAATTATGCCTATAGATAAAGCAATTCCACCAACCAGGTTCAAAGCCAGAGCCCTGAAACCATTATTTATTCCCTCTGTATCCATGTTGTATGAGATCAACACGAATGAACATAGAGTCGTGAGTTCCCAGAAAAGAAACAGCCATCCTAATGTGTCAGCCATTACCAGACCATTCATGGCTGCTAGGAAGAAGCTCATTGTAAAGTAAAATGTCTTTTGCCTATTCAGATGTCTGTGCTCCTCATAAGTGTCCATGTATCCCGTTGCGAATAATATAATCGCAGTACCGACTATATTCACAATTAATATCATGACTTGAGAAAATTGATCAATATTAAAAGAAGCACCTTCAACCTTTGGAACATTGGAATAAGTGTAAGCAAATAAAGCTGCTGAAATTATTCCTAGTCCAAGTGTAGGCCAGTTTTTATATTTTGCTGACACTGCAAGAATAAATAGTATTACTAGTACTTCGAGTATAAGGACAACGTTTTCTAACGTTGCGAAATTTGGTTCACTAACCTGAACTACTCCAGTACCATCTAATACTAATTTAACCGATAAAGCTGCTCCAATTATAAATAAGGCCCAAGCAAGAATCTTATATAGAGATTTTGGAAGGGCTACAAATAATAACGAAAACAGTAAGGGTACTAAAATTAATAGCATAACGGTGTTTCCTATCATACAGCGTATCCTCCGATCTATTAATCCTCCGATCTGTTTATTCTTCTAACTTATGATTCTAGGATTTATGCAGTTGAAAAACAAAACCAAACATTTAGAATATTTATGACCCGTTTTTAATATTTCCAAATGACTTGAGGATAGTGATTCTCAGTTCAACTGCGCAATTCCTGAATACATAAGAACATGGACTAATAGTCCACAAATATTATAATATACTTAATATCAAAATCACAAGAAACAATAATCTGCGAATAATGTCGATATAAATTCGACACGTTGCTAATTCTAATTTATAGCAAAGGGATATTTAAAGATAGTGATTTTCTTTTTACTTTTATATTACTTGCAAGAATATGGACAAAATAGCCCCCAGATATTGTTGTCTTCTTGTTTTATATTTCACAGTCGCAAATACTACTGAATACTAATAAATACTACTAAATAGTTATAGTATACTATTGAAATAGTATATATTAGCATGCAGAAAACTCTATTTAAACTTGCCGGTTTTAGTTTATTATTATATTGTCCCTGAAATTTATTTATAGATAACCTGCAAATCCCACAGTTTTAATATTTATTCAATAATATATTTACAAAATAATAATAGTGTCAAATTACTATAATAAGTAATATAATAAAGGGATATTTAAAGAAAGTGATTTTATCTTTATTTTTATATTAATCTTGTGAATGCTGATAAATAACTGCACTACTATTAAAAAAAGCTTGACAACCTATATTATAAATACCTAGGGAATAAGCGAGGAATAACTTATAGTATTTTTCCCTTAAGTACTGAGTTTTTTGGAAATTGTTAGTTGTTTATAACTTCTAAGTATTTCTTTCCACGCTCGATCGCGGGTCAGATACTTACAGCGGTATATTGGACAGATATCCCGTAAAGATGATAAATACCATAACAATTAAAACAAAGGCTCCAATCAACTTATTTTTAAGTACCTTCTTCAGGATAATCATATCAGGAAGCGAAAGTGCAGTAACTGCCATAAGGAAGGCTAGAGTAGTGCCTGCTGGAAGCCCTTTTCCAACAAGGTTTTCCACGATCGGAATCATACCATAACGTTTGAGTACAGGGGCGACCCCCATAACAACCACAATTGGAATGGAAAGCAAATTGTTCTTTCCTGCATATTTTGCTAGGATACTTTCGGGGGCATAGCTGTGGAAGAGTCCTCCCAGAGTGACTCAGATAATCACATACATCCATATTTATTCCACGTGTCTTTAACATTGTCAAAAGCAATAGCGACCCGTTCTTTTATACTTAGGGTTTCTGGCTTTTTGTTCTAATCCCCCACTTAATCTTATAAACGAAATCGGCTTCGTATTTTTCCATCTTAAGGAGGCTTATAATATATCCACCAAGCTCCTGCGCAGGGAAAAATTGCCACATTCACCAAACCGCACGCACATTTTGATTCTTTTAGTATATTTTCACATTTCACTTAAATTAATAAAAAATAGCCTAAACTAAAAATCACCTGTTTGTTACTCAAGTATCACCTATTTGTTACTCAAATTAAAGTTGGAGCGATTCAAAATCAGTGTATTTATATATATCTCGGACAA
Organism: Methanosarcina sp.; assembly: GCA_036504475.1. GTDB lineage: Archaea > Halobacteriota > Methanosarcinia > Methanosarcinales > Methanosarcinaceae > Methanosarcina. The sequence continues at coordinate 12,379 of DASXVB010000279.1, read as the reverse complement.
TGTTTGGGAAACATGGTTAAAACCGAATACGAATGCGTTTCCAAAAAAAGGTGCTTTATACATACCATTCTCCTATTTATTCTTGCAGGCATTTTCGAGATAGGAGGAGGATACCTTATGTGGTTATGGTTGCGTAAAAGTGGAGGGTTAATTTTCGCATTTTTAGGGGCAATTATTTTATTTTTATACGGAATTGTGCCTACTTTTCAGCGTTCTTACTTCCATAGAATATATGCTACTTATGGTGGCATTTTTGTCGTTATGTCCATTTTATGGGGCTGGATCTTTGATAAAACCCCTCCAGATACTTATGATCTTGTAGGCGCTCTGGTTATTCTTATTGGAGTATCAATTATTTACTATTGGCCAAGGGAGGATGATGATAGATGATTGATCCTGCCGTTTCTATTGCTCTGTTTTTTCTAGCTGCCCTTTTTGAAATAGGAGGAGGCTATCTTGTCTGGTTGTGGTTAAGGGAAAACAAAGGAATTATATTTGGACTGCTTGGAGGACTAACATTAGCAATTTATGGGATAATTCCAACCTTTCAGCCTGCACATTTCGGAAGGGTTTATGCTGCTTATGGAGGAATTTTCATTGTATCTTCCCTGGTCTGGGGAGCTCTTATCGATAAGAAGAAACCCGACAAATATGAGATAATAGGGGCAATGATTGCACTAGTAGGTGTACTAATAATGTTCTATATACCTCGTTAATGTGGTCAGTATGCATTAAAGAACGGGACTAAGCAGGAAAAAAGGAAACAACTGAAAGAAAGTTCGATACATCAATAATACCTGTTAGAAATATGTATTCAGTAGTTCCGAATTTCCTTAGTTCAGCTACGATCGCTCTGTCAGTCCCAACAATGGTTGCCAGTTTCTTTGGGACGAACGTTGACGTTCCTTTCGAGAATAATCCTCATACATTTGCAATTATTTTTATAATATCGTTTGTTTTTTCAGTAGTTCTAGCTCTAACAATGGTAAGAAAACAGTTATTTTAAGTGAGAATTCTAAAAATAATCACGTCTGAAATCCACATTTCAGATATATTCTTCTCTAGAACATTTTATTTGTTAATTTTTGACTACTGGAAAACTCAGAAATGTCGCCTTCTATGAAAAAAGACAATCTTGAAAGGCTAAATAGAAAAATAAAAAGTCAGGGTTGACCCTAACTGTTTTCATTTAATTAAAAAACTGTTTTTCTCAGTGAATTGTGTCATAGGCACATTCGCCGTGCATAGAAATGTCCAGGCCTACAAGTTGGTCTTCGTCTGTAACTTTGACCGGAGTTACTAAGTTTATCAACATCAGCATAATGTAGGTAAACACAAATGCATAGATTGAAGTAGCTACAACAACCGCAACTTCTTTAATAAAGAATGATGTGCCACCGTAAAGCAATCCATCGGCTCCTGCTGGATTTATAGCAATAGAAGCAAAAACTCCAAGTAGAACTGTGCCGGTAACACCACCAATTCCATGAACACCCCATACATCAAGGGCATCATCCCACTCCATCTTATTTTTGATGTGTACCGCAAAGTAACAAACAATTGATCCAAGGATGCCCATTAGAGCAGCTACTGGCAAAGAAACATAGCCAGCTGCAGGGGTAATCGTTGCAAGGCCTCCAACTGCTCCTGTCATAAACCCAACAAATTTTGGTTTTCCTTCCTTATACCATTCTATTACCATCCAGGTTACTGCTGCAAAAGAAGCTGCAATGTCGCTGTTCAGGAATGCAAGTGAAGTAATTCCATTTACACGGAGTTCGCTTCCAGCGTTAAAGCCGTACCATCCAAACCACAGAAGAGCAGTCCCAATAGCCATTAGCGGAATATTGTTTGGCTTTGTCATTTTGTTGTACTTTCTCGTACCTACGTAAAAAACCGAAGCAAGAGCTGCAAATCCTGCTGTTGCATGGACAACGATTCCGCCTGCAAAGTCAAGAACTCCCATTTGTGCAAGAAGACCGCCTCCCCAAACCATATGGACAAAAGGATAGTAAACAAAAAGCTGCCAGAGAACAAGGAAAATAAGGTAAGCCTTAAAAGTAACCCGGTTTGCAAATGCTCCCGTAATCAGAGCTGGGGTAATAATTGCAAACATCATTTGATAAGCCACGAATACAATTTCCGGGAATCCCATATCTTTGAATATTATAGTTGGGGTAATCCCGTGCAAAAACATTTTGTCCAGGTTTCCTATGATTGCACCCTCTCCTCCACTGAAGCACAGTGAATACCCGAGAATAAACCATAGAACAGTCGTCAATCCCATCGAAACAAAACTCTGCATCATTATTCCTAAAATATTCCGCTTACAGGAAAGTCCTCCATAGAAGAATGCCAGACCAGGGGTCATTAGCATCACAAGACTTGTCGCAAGCAGCATAAAGCCTGTAGAGCCAGTATCTAACATCTTATCATCCCATCTACTTTTATATGATAACTAGGAAATCTCAAATATCTTACCTTCTTCCTATGTTATCATACATAATCATTTCTACCCTCCGTATTGAACGAAATATATATTTCCAGAAATTTTTGGGATGAAATGATTAAAGATGGGATTACTAGTAAAGATGGGATTACTAGTAAAGATGGGATTACTAGTAAAGATGGGATTACTAGTAAAGATGGGATTACTAGTAAAGATGGGATTACTAGTAAATTTCCTAAAAATTAAAAAGTACAGGTAAAGTCTTGCCTGTACTTAAACGTTGTATGCAATTTCTCCATGCTGTGTTTTGTCAAGTCCGATGTTTTCTTCACTTTCGCTGACTTTAAGCCCTATAGTCCTGTTAAGTATGAATCCGATAAGAAGGGTCCCGACAACTGCATAAACAATTGTAACAACAACTGCTTGGAGCTGGATTAACAATTGCCCTGGATTTCCATAAAGTAGACCCGTCCCTCCTACACTTGCAAACACACCTGTTAGAAGTGCACCTACTATTCCTCCTACACCATGTACTCCAAAGGCATCCAGCGAATCATCATACCCGAACCTTTCTTTGAGTCCTACAGCTTTGTAGCACACGAAACTTGTGATTATACCTATAGGAATTGCTGCCATTGGCGTGACAAAACCTGCACCTGGAGTTATTGCAACAAGTCCTGCCAGAACTCCGGTTGCAAATCCAAGAGCAGTTGGATATCCAAAGTGACGCCATTCAAGTGCCATCCAGACAAAACCTGCAGCTGCTGGAGCTACAAGCGTTGTGAGAAATGCAAGTGCTGCGGTCTCATTTGCAGCAAGAGCTGACCCTGCATTGAACCCGAACCATCCAAACCAGAGAAGGCCGCCTCCAAGGAGCGTCAAAGTAACGTTATGTGGCTTCAATGGATCTACTCCGAAGCCCCGCCTCTTGCCAAGATATGTTAGAAGTGCAAGCGAGGAGACACCTGAAGTTATATGAACAACCGTGCCGCCTGCAAAGTCGAGAGCTTTTCCTGTTAGGAACCCTCCACCCCAGACCCAGTGGCATACAGGTGCATATACAATAATTCCCCAGAGTGCTATGAATGCAATGTAGGATTTAAACTTAACACGTCCTGCGATTGCACCTGAAATTAGGGCAGGTGTAATTATTGCAAACATTCCCTGAAACGCAATATATGCATAAGTCGGAATTGTGCCCGTTACTGAGTTTACATCAATTCCACTCAGGAATGCATGTGACAGGCCACCCACAAACGAGTTACCATCTGCAAAGGAAAGCGAGTACCCTATCACTACCCATTCCAGAGCCATGACACCCATTGCAACAAATGAATGCATCATGCTGCTCAGAACGTTTTTACGCTGGACAAGCCCGCCGTAGAACAGCGCAAGTCCAGGAAGCATTATTAATACAAGTGCGGCGGAAATCAATACCCATGCCGTATCTGCTGCTTCAATAGCCATATTATCCCCTCATAGAACACTATTTATCTTTTCATAGAGCACTAGTTCCGGTCTCGTTAGTGCGGATCCTTATTACATCTTCTAGTGGCAGCACAAATATCTTGCCGCTTCCAATGTACCCGTCATTACCTTTTGCTCCAGATTTTATTGCTTCAATAACTGGCTTCAGGAAATGATCTTCCACTGCTATTTCGATCTTGACTTTCTCAAGAAGGTTTGCTTCATGTTCAGTTGCCCTGTAAACTTCTAGATGCCCTTTTTGCGCACCATAGCCGGCGACCGATGATACTGTTAGTCTATTTACTTCAAGTTTCTGAAGTTCTCGTTTGACTGCATCAAGTCTTTCCGGCCGTATCATTGCGATTATATATTTCATCTCGACCACCAATAGGTAAGTCGTATCCGACTTTATACTATTTAAACATACCTATTAAGACATCGGATATTTAAGAAGTTTCATCCAAAAACATCCTAGAATAATGAAGTTCTTTCTCGAATTAGGGAGCCTAATACCAGTTTTTCTATTTCCAACCTTGTTACTGTATATTAAAAAGAGGAATCATAGGCTTCTGGTGTGATTTTTTTCATGTTTTCAAGCATTTCTGTCAGAGAGCTTTTATTTAGTGAAAGCAAACTCAGGGGTATGTTCGGAGAAATTGGAAGTGTAAAAAACAAGGCTGATGAGATTTCCCTGCAAATCCTTGCCCTTTTCAGGGACAGCATCAGTGAAATTCGTCTTAATGAACCTAAATCCATGTCAGATTATTTCAAACCAGAGTATTCTCATTATATCGTGGTCCATACTCCCCTGAATATCCGGTTCCCCGAGAAAAGGGAAGAATGGAACATGCGTTTTTGCGTGAATATTGGAGTTTCGATTGTAGAATGTATTGTAGCTGAAACTGAAAGGATTTACGTAAGAGGACTCATGGCAGTTAACGAGTCAAAAATCTATGCTATTCTTCCTTTCACTAATATAGATGCAGAAAAAGCAACAAGGACAAAGTTTCCTGAAGACCACATGACACGTGTGAGGACACAGGTGCTTCCTGCTGTGCTTCCCGAAATAAAAGGAGAAATAATTCTCGATATTGGCAGCGGTTTCGGAAACCTCACCATGGAACTTGCAAGAAACAATCCGGATTCAAAGGTTTACGGGATCGACCTTCATGATTCTCTAACAGATCAAGCGCAGATGAACGCTAATGTCCTTGGTGTATCGAATGTAGAGTTCAGGACAGGAAGTGCCTATGCTCTACCTTTTGAAGCCAATTCATTGGATGTAGCTACTTGCTTTTTCATGCTTCATCACCTCGAAGACATCAAATTTGCCCTATTTGAGATTAAGAGAGTGCTTAAAAATGGCGGCATGTTGATCGCAGTTGAGCCGCTTGCAGATCAACACAACCATGGGCCTCAACTCTCAAAAGCCGGATGGCAAGGACTCTTTGAAGATGTCGGCTTCGCAGTAGAAGTTGAGAGTGCAGAAGGAGCTGTGATTATAAAAGCTGTAAAAATAGTCTAATATGGAAAAGTAAAAAAGGAGCTCCCATCTTAGCTGGAAAGGGAGCTTTCATTATTTAAAAGCAATCATATCCGAAGTCTTGATCCTTACTACACATTCGTCTCCTTTACCTATATTTCCATTCATTGCATTCCTTCCAGACACTCTTTTTCACTTATCTCTCCGGTATACACTGCCGGTTCGGCCTGTACTGGTGCAGTGAAAGTATCGGTAGCTTCTAGAATCGTATTGGTGATATTGTCCAGAAATTCCATAGCCCCTCTATATCCTACAATAAGAATGCGTTGAGCACCGACTCTATCATGTATTGGCAGACCGACTCTTACAAGAGGGATATTCAGGGCTTTTGCAATATATCTTCCATTGGAGTTTCCTATAAGGACTTCGGGATCACATTCACGGACTGCATCGTTGAGAGTGTCAAAATCAATTCCATTTAGAACCACAGGTTCAATTTCCGGGTTTATTATCTCAACTATTTGCTTGATTTTTGCTTCAAAGTCCCGGCTTTTACTGCCTGTGGCTACCAGCACAGGGTTCATCCCGAGTTCCAGCATGAAAGTTGTGAGGCTAAATACAATATCAGGATCTCCATAGACTGCAGCTTTTACCCCGTAAAGGTACTTGTGTACATCAACCATAGCATCGAGGAGCCTACCTCTTTCTTTCTGATATTTCTCAGGAATCGGACAGCCAAGAATCTTGACCAATTCAATGAAGAAACTATCAGTGTTTGAAAGCCCTATTGGAATTGGAACATTGTATCCAGGCACACCATGGGACTCTTCCAGATATTTAACTGCTAAGTTCTTACTAACTGTACCAAGGCCCAGGCTTGCCCGACTGTTTGGCGTGTCAGCAACTTCAGAAAGTGGGGTTCCGCCTGGTGCAATTTTCGGAAGATCTTCTCTTAGTGGAGCATCGAAGGTTTCTGAAATATCAGGCAGGAAAATATAATCTTCAGCCATAACCTCAAAGATTTCTTTGAGTTCACGTACATCAGCAGGGGAAAGGTTTTCAACCGGAATGACGTTGAGTTTTCCATTGGGGATTTTTACGGATATATCTTCTTCATATTTTTCCGTAAATTTCCTGACAACTGCATCTATGGCTTTTATATATCCGCTTACGTGGCTTTCTCCATAGCTAGGAGTGGAAACCGGAACGATTATAATATCTTTTTCGGGATCGTCTCCAATCCCTTGCTCTTCTTTGAATTCACGGATAATCGCAGGCACATCGTCTCCAATTGTTTCGGCAAGGCAGGTAGTAGCTACTCCGATTACCTTTGGATTGTACCTGTTGATAACGTTTCTTAACCCTTTTTTCAGATTCTCCCTGCCTCCGTAAACTGCTCCTTTTTCGCTGAGGGAGCTTGATGCAATATCCACGGGTTCCCTGAAGTGGTGGGCAAGATGCAGGCGCATATAAGTACTGCAGCCCTGAGAACCATGGTAGAGAACCATAGTATTCTCAATTCCCTTGAAAGCAAGGGCACTTCCCATGGGCTGGCACATAACACAGGGGTTCACAGTTGCGTAGTTTCTTTTCGTCATCTCAATGCCTCCTCATACCTGACTCTCAACTGCAGTATCTGATTTCTGGTGCGAAAATTCAGGTTTCAGGAGTATACCTTTACGTTCAGTTGCGTAATTTTCTCCGGAAATTCTTTCTTCTACTGCCGCGTTCTCTAGTTTATGCAACTTCTGTTCATTCTGTTTAGATTCCATTGCTTCGGGTTTCAGGATCCGCTGCCTGACAGCATTCCAAACAGGGCTGCTAATAGAAGCATCTACTTCCCGTGCAAAGTTTACAAAGCCATCAAAGCCTTCGAATTCCACCACCCTGTCGTGGTTGAAGTCACAGAAAGCAATGCCAAGCTTGTATGCAATGAATCTCTCCTTTACGCCTGCAACCATCAGGTCAGCTTTCTGTTTCATGAGTAGTTCGGCAAGTTCAAGGGGATTTGCATCATCAACAATAACCGTTCCGTCTCTCACTGAATAACTGATCTGCTCGTAATCCTCTTTTTTCCCGGTCTGGGTTCCAATAATAACTATTTCCATACCAAGTTCAGCAAAACCTTTGATAAGTGTGAGAGCTTTTGCAGGTCCTCCCATGTAAATGGCGGCTTTCTTTCCTTTGACTCTTTCCCGAACTCTGGCTATTTCAGGCATTATACGGTTTATTTCAGTTTCCAGAATCTTATCTGCTTTTTCTTTCATCTTTTCGGAGCCAAAGTAATCCGCAGTTCTCCTCATGGCTAAGGAGATATCTTCAATTCCAAAGAAACTTGCATTTATATATGGGATTCCGTATTCTTGCTGCATCCATTTTGCAAGATAGGTCATGGATCCGCTGCATTGAACAAGGTTAAGATCAGCTTCTGCAGCTCTTGATACGGCTTTTGCAGTCGAGTCTCCTGTCATTGAGACTATAACCTCGATTCCCATTTGCTCAAAGAGAGGTTTTACGAGCCAGACATCTCCAGCCACGTTAAAGTCCCCTAAAATGTTGATCTTCAGCTTTATGGTTTCAGGGGGTCTGGGGCTTTTTTTCTCAATGGTATCTTTCTGAGGTTTTTTAATCAGTCTTTTTAAGGCGTCACAGGCAGCCTTGTATCCGTCGGACTTGTTTCCTTTGAAACCTTCGGATTTTACAGGAATCACAGGGATATTGTGTTTCTGGCTTGCGGTTTTGCAAACGGACTCCAAATCATCTCCGATAATTCCAACTATGCATGTGGAATACACAAAAATGACAGGAGGGTGATAGAGTTCCACCAATTCATCAATAGCATTTGAGAGTTTTTTCTCTCCACCGAAGACCACATCAAGCTCCTTCATATCCGTGCTAAAGCTACTGCGGTTCGTTTCAATCCCACTGGATTTTGCACCTCTTATATCCCAGGTATAGCCCGCACAGCCGATTGGGCCATGGACCAGGTGAATGGCATCAGTTACAGGGTTTAAGACAACCCTGGCTCCTGAATAAACACAAGCTCGCTGGCTGATGGCTCCAGCAAGAGAGTTATTATCGCAGGCAAGGGGAATTCCCTGCTCTTTTTCCTGTTTTCTGGTAATATATGGCTTTCTTTCTTCGAGGGTATCCACTATCCCAATTTTCTCTTTCATTTCCTTTACTCCCCTCTGCTATGGTTTTCAGGTTTGCAGCGGCGTTTTTCCAGTTATCCGGTTAATCTTTTAGATGAATTTTACTCGATAGTCTCAAGCAGCCAATCCGGAGCATCCCTGTCTTTCCTGTCAAGCAGGGTGTTTCCTATACGCTCTACCAGTCTTGCAGCCCCTGCGTATCCCATGATCGGAAAGTAGTGCAGATTTGCCCTGTCCATAATCGGGAAGCCTACTCTGATCAGGGGCACATCCTCTGCCCTTGCTATGAATTTCCCGTAGGTGTTGCCTATCAGGAGATCTACTGGCTTTCTCTTGATTATTTGGTGAAGGGTGAACAGGTCTCCTCCTGAAATTACATCAGCCTCAGGGTACTCCGAGCCTATGAGTCCTTCTACTTCTTTTTCAAACTCTGAATTCTGGGTGCCTGTAAGTACTACGGCAGGTTCCATGCCCATTTCCATCACAAGACTGGTCAAGCCTGCAAGGATATCCGGATCCCCGTAAATGGCTACCCTTTTACCGTGATAGTGTGGGTGGGCATCAGTCATCATATCTACAAGCCTTCCCCTTTCATCTTCAAGTTCGGGAGGAATTGCCACATTGGCAAGTTTTGCCGCGTTCATTATGAAACGGTCGGTGTTCCTGATCCCTATGGGAGTGGGCCCTATTTTTGCCGGGACTTTGTAGCGGTTTTCAAGGATCTTTGCAGATGAGCCTCCTGCCATCCTGCAGAGAGCGATTGTCCCGAGGGAGTTTGCGGAATCCTCTATGTCTCCTATTGGAGTCCCACCTCTTGGATACATAGAGGGTTCTCCGGTAAGGGGAGCATCAAAGACATCAGTTGTATCGGGAAACACAATGCTTGAAATTCCCATTATCGAGAGTATACGTTTGATTTCCCTGATATCCGCAGGTTCCACAAAACCGGGGATGATATTTAGTTTCCCGTTTGGTTTGCTCTTTTTGGCAAAGGTAGTTACAAAGGCCTTTACCATGTTGTCATAACCCGTAATATGGGTACCCACATAACTAGGGGTAGAAGCTGCACAGATCTTAATAGAAGGGTCTATGAGTTCTTCAGCCCTTACATCTTCTAAGATGACCCCGACATCGTCACCTATTGTTTCGGCTACGCAGGTGGTATGGATGGCGATTACTTCGGGTTTGTAGATTTCAGTCAGGTTTTCAAGGGCTTCCTTAAGGTTTGCAGCGCCTCCGAAGACGGCGGTTCCTTCCGAGAAACTGCTGGTAGTTGCCAGTGCAGCTTCCCGGTAGTGTCTGCTTAAGCACATACGCAGATACGATAGGCACCCCTGGGATCCGTGGCTGTGTGGCATACAGTTGTGTACACCAAGGGCTGCGTAGACTGCTCCGATTGGCTGGCAGATCTTTGCAGGGTTAATGGTTGCTGCTTCTCTGGTTATTTCTTCACATGGAGTGTAATCTAACATTTTTCTCCCTCCTTACTCCACTTCTTCTGCTTTCCACGGTGGGCGTATGAATTTCCAGGTTGGGCTGTGCAAAGCCATGTCAATGTCCCGTGCGAAGTTCAAAACTCCGGAAAAGCCAGTATACCTTCCGCTGTAATCGTACGAATGGATCTGCCTTGACGGGACTCCAAGCTTCTGAGCCCAATACTTATCCTTGATCCCGGAGCAGAAGATATCAGGTTTAAGGGTCTTTACAAGGACCTCAGTCTCGTGATGGTTAAGATCATCGATAACAATGGTCCCATCTTTCATCTCAGGGAAAAGCCCTTCATAGTCCATAAGCCCGATTTTCTTTTTCAGCTCTTCAATTCTTTCCGGACTGACTGTGGGTTTGATACTTTCGTCCCTCTCATAATGCACGTCCGCCAGAATTGAGCCAAGAGCATTCTCTTTGATCTGAGGTATGATTTGTCTGCCTTCGTAGTCGTCCCTGTGGGCGAACTGATAACCTGCAACAATCACTTTCATGCCGAGTTCTTCGAAGAGATTCTCATAGTGGTGACTCCTGGAGCCTCCAGAATATATAAAGGCGGTTTTTCCCTGGAGTTTCTTTCTGTACTTTTCGATTTCGTCCTTATACTTCGCTTTTTCTTCTGCAATGGTTTCTTCAGTTTTCCTGGTAAGTTCCGGATCGTCAAAGTACTCTGCCATCTTTTGAAGAGACTTTTCAGTACCTTTTGTGCCTATGTAGTTGACCTTCAGCCAGGGAAGTCCATATTTTTCTTCCATCATGCGGTTCGTGTAGTTGATAGAACGATGACACAGCAGGATACTGAGTTTTGCTCTGTGAGCCTGTGCAATTTTATGGAATGAACCGTCTCCGGTGAAGGTCGAGACAATTCTGTACCCTATTTTTTCAAGGATTGGTTTTACTTCCCAGAAGTCTCCTCCTATATTGTACTCTCCAAAGACGTTGATGTCAAAAGGCGTTGGATTTTCAAGCTCCTCGGTTCCGACCAGGTTTTCCATCAGGACATTACTTGCGATGTGGTGTCCTGCTGACTGGCTAACTCCTTTATACCCTTCACACCTGGAAGGAACAACCTTGATTCCATACTCTTTTTCAGCTTGCCTGGCAACTGCTTCGATATCATCTCCGATAAGCCCGACAGGGCAGGTTGCAGAGATGCTTATTGCCTCAGGTTTGAAGATCTTTACAACTTCATCAATGGCTTTTTTGAGTTTTTTCTCACCGCCAAAAACGATGTCAGTTTCCTTCATGTCCGTGCATACGCAGTAGTTGCTGAAGTTGTCTTCTCCTTCCTCTGCTTTTGCAAGGTTTCGCCTGGTTCCCCAGGTAAAGTACGCACAGCCTATAGGGCCGTGGACGATGTGTACCATGTCCTTGATCGGCCCAAAAACTACACCTTTCGAGCCCGCAAAGGCACATCCGCGGCTTGTAAGGATGCCTGGAATCACTTTTTCATCGGCATCGATATGCTGTTCAGTGGAACAGTCCCTAACAACTATGTGTTTTCTCCTGTTCCTTGCAGCCTTTTCCGGGAGCACTTTTAACATTTCATCGACAAGATTTTGTTTGTCTTCAATTCCCGAATCTATTTCTGCTCCCATTACATCAACTCCTTATCTACGGTCGCATCTCCGCGTTCTCCAGTACGGATGCGGATTGCTTCAGTAACATTTGACACGAAGATCTTTCCGTCTCCTGCATTTCCGGTCTGGTTAACCTCGATAATTTTCTGGACCACTTCGTTTACGTTTTCGTCATCCACAACGATGGTAAACATACGTTTTGGAATGAAACGAATACAGGTCTCAGCTTCCTTTTCCGGATCTGGCAGAGGTGGATTAAATTCAAAGCAGAGTCCTCTTTGTTTTCCGCGGCCCATAACCCTTCTTACGGTAAACGAAGGAAAGCCGCATTCAAGCAGGACATCTTTAGTTTTCTGGACTTTATTCATCCTGATTATCGCAGTAATCTCTTTCATGGGATTTTCCTCCGAAAATCCGGCTTTAAAGTCCTGGTTTTCCAGTCCTGATGGTATAGGCTTCTTCCACAGGGGTTACGAAGATCCTGCCGTCTCCGTATTTTCCGGTTCTTGCGGACTTCATTATTGTTTCTATAGCCCTGTCTTTATATTCATCTTCTACCACAAGCATGAGCATTGTCTTCTGCAATTCGTCGTAGGTGATGTCTGCTATATGGATCCCTTTCTGTTTTCCTCTTCCGAAGACTTCCATTTTTGTAAGGGAAATGCAGCCCTCTTTTTCAAGACTCTCGACAACTTTAGTTTCCATGCCTGGCCTGATAATCGCACGTATCATCTGCATAGTTTTCAGCTCCTCGCATCTC
>DASXVB010000278.1:0-37078 GCA_036504475.1 Methanosarcina sp. | reverse complement strand
ATATTTATTTTGCTCGGTTCAGTTTCAGCTGCTCTGTTTCAGACAGAGCCGTTAAGCACGAAGACCATCGTTATTAAAAACTCATTATCAGATTAACTCATATAGCCATATAAATAATATTACATTCTATTTATTATTTATTAGACTTAAGAAAAAAAAGTACCCGGTCTTTTTTTCTTAATAGTCAACTTTATCCATAAGCTTTCATTCCGCAAGAATGCCCCTAGCCATAAGGAGGAACCTTTGCTTTCATTAGCCAGGAAAAATAAAAATAGATCTAAAGAAATTTATTGTTAAAATCTAATTATTCCTTTGTATAACTGTCTGCACACTGAGAAAACTCTCTGTAGACGACAGGAACTCCTCAATCAAGACCCTATGGCTTACTTAAATTGGCTTTGCTATACCCGGCAATTATCATGTTCATAAGCATCAAAATGGTTTTCTTCAGTGGTGTCTGGCCTGTTTCAACGCTCAAACCTTTTTCCCACAGCCTTTCCCTGATACGTATGAAGGTCAATGGTTCTCAGAGCTTTAGATTGAAAATAAGTTGATCTGCAGGATACTGGGAATGTAAAATAAAGCTCCATAAGTATTATGCCCTATTACCCTTGGCAGTTACTTTCTGGAACGTCCAAGTCTTGGAGAAAGTTGATTTCTTGAATAAAGGTGTTAAAAAAGGATTAGGCTTAAGGCCAGAAGGTAAAGTAAAAATGTTCTGTTTTTATTCGTTAAAAAGTTCTGATAAGTTCTTTACTATCTTTACATAAGGATATTGTGAAAACTCAGTTTCTCTTGTTGTTCCTGTAGTCACTGCCACGAAATCAACATTTGCTGCTAAGGCCGTTTTAGCATCTATCAGACTATCTCCTATATATAGCACATTACTCGGTTGTTCATTAAAGCTATCAATTGCAAGCAGTAATCCTTCTGGAGACGGTTTAGGTATTTTAACATCTTCTATCCCAATAATAACATCTATTAAGTTCAGGGTATCATGCATGCTTAAGGTCTCAACTATTCTAAAATGAGATTTTGTGGTTACGATGCCTGTATTGAGTCCACTATATTTTAATCGACGCAACATATTTACTGTGTCGGCATACAACAATGTGTCTTTAGACATTACCTCATTGGCCTTTTCCCGGAATAAGCTTAGAAAACGATTTATTAAAATTTCGTTTTTACTATTTGTCAGCTGGATAAATGCTTTATCAAGTGGTAATCCAACAGTCTTTTTTATATTTTCACGGTCACACCTGGGAATATCCAGTTTGCTGAAAGCGTAGTTGAAACTTGATACGATACCATTTGTTGCATCGGCTAAAGTGTAATCAAAATCAAAAATAATAGTACTATATTTCATTTTTTCCCTTTAATCTTGCTTTACTGATGTAATCTCTGCCATATTGACATAAAGTTCTACTATACTGGCATAGTATCTTTTCGTCCAAGATTTTTATCTATTTGTTACGTTCGTATACTGATAGTAAAAAACAAACTCCTAGCAAAATGCTAATTATTTTCTTCATTTTCAACATTTGTCTTACTCCAAATATCTGCTGTTTATATAGCCTTATTTTATTGTCTTAATTACCCCGCTGATTATTCGCAGCTTGACAATTCTAGCATAACCTGGTTAAAATATAAGAATAGTTACAAATAGAATATTATAATAGAGGGGTAATTAATAAACTAAGAGTTTTTAAAGGTTTAATTAAAAAAGAGTTATTTTAAAAGATTTAGTTAAAAAATAGTAGTTAAAGAAAGGTAATAATTAAAACAAAAGTTTTAAAACTTTTGTTTTATATATTTTAAGAAATTTTTTAACATTTAAGTGCTTCAAAGCACCAGTAATATAACAGACCGACCAGATTATTTACAGTAGGGAAAATGAAAGTTAAAACTACCGTAATGATGTTGCCTGTTCATAAGAGATGATGGCTGATCTTTAAAAAAATTACGTTAAATATGTTGCACAGGCATTCTCAGATTCCCAAGCTGTAACACTAGTAACCCTGATTTTTGGATCTGTTAGCATAGTTTGAAGGGAGTTTGCTATATAATGAGCAATGTTTTCCGAAGATGGTGGATTGTTGTCATCAAAGTACTCGAGTTCATTTAAAAAATTATGATCTAGCCTTGTCATGATTTCGGATACATTCTGCTTTAATTCTCCAAAGTCCACCAGCACTCCAGCATCATTGAGTTTTTCTCCAGCCACACAAACCTCAACCTTCCAGTTATGTCCGTGAAGATTTTCACACTTTTTAGCAACCATTTTAAGCTGGTGAGCTGCTGCAAAATGGGTAACAACTTTTAATTCAAACATAGTTACTAAATCTCCTTCTTGAATCTAAAATATTGTTTCTTGATAAATAGCTTTCCAAATTTATCGATATGTATGGAAGTAAAGTATAGCTATGAGTTCCAACGAAATTTTGTGAGATGCACCATAGGCTTAGAAAAACAGGAGAATAAAACTTTTGAAATTTCATAAGTCTTGGATACCTTTAACTAAAGCAAAAAAATCAAATTGTTGACGACAATCCCACCCTAAAGAATGTGTATGCTCCAGGCCACCCACTTAGTTTCGTGGGACATTTTTTTATATTTTACAGACTACGGAGAATATTAGATGAAATCGCAATTCCAGTGCTACTATTCAAAATAACTCGCAGTTTCTTATGGTTTTATTTAAGAGACTGTCTTAAAATTAAACTTGATCCTACAATTAGGCTAAGACTTTTGGCATTTGAACTGAAAAAAAACAGTAGCATTAAACCGTTAAGTATCTGAAATGTGGATTTAAACCATGATGTTTACTGTATTTGATTGTATGCATCAAGTGTATTAGTCCTATGGGACAAAGTACTATCCTTAAGGCCAATGGTACCTAAATTATGGAAAATTTACAATCTGAATTTGAAGTTAACGTTGCCAATAATCCAATTGTAGAAATGGTTTGAATTTTTAGACACGCTATTAAGAAAGTTTATAATTTTGAATGAGAGTGAAAGAATAGTGCTCCAGATATTTTGTCTACAATATATTTTTTGTAAATATAAAATAATAAAAAAGAAAATTAAATAAAGAAGAAAAATTATAATTATGTTCCAGAAAGAAGCATTGTGCTCAATTCTTCAGCCAGCGTGATTGCACCTCTATATCCGGAATAACCTTTCGAAAGTACTACCTGATCATATAGCGGGAACGATAATGGAAACACTGATATTCCGTATTTTTTACCTTCTATCTTATCATTGGTATTTCCAAAAATTATGTTAGGTTTATTTTCCTTAATAGCTTCCCAAATATTGTGATTATCAGACTCAAACAATATGTTTGGCTCAAGATTGTAGTCAAATTCTGAAATGCTCTTTCTAATCGATTCCTTTAAACTTTCTTCTGGCTGATCAGTAATAGCTATCAGATTTGGTGTTAAACTAAGATCATTAGCCAAAAATTTCGTTATTCCTACCGCATATCCAGAATCAGCAATTAAAGCAAATTCTTTATTAGACAGAGAGAAAACATGTGCCTCTGTGAATTTAATCAGATACTTCCAAAAAGTGTTTTCCTCGTCTTTGATAACCCTTTCTACCTTTTCCAGATCTATCTGCAATATCCTTGCCACTTCTCTCAGGAAATTGCTGGTTTCAGAACCTATAGGCAACGGGTATACAAGGTAAGGCACCTCGAATTTTTGCTTGAAATGTTCGGCTACAGCAATGCCCGCGTAAGGAGAAAGAACTATATTAAGCTCTGCCTTGGAAGCATTTCTTATTTTATCCAAGGTATCTCCGTTTCCTGATAAGTTCACTTTGAGGCCAATTTTTTCCAGCAAACGAACTATCTCGTCAATATTTCCTTGCCAGAAAGCATCCATCATTGGCACGATACCTAGAAGATTAATAACACCTTTTTCCTTTTTTTTCGATGGAACCGTAAGCTGATCGATCATCGACCTGTACGCTATATCATAGCCCTTGTAAGTATCGCCTTTAAAACCAGGGGTCTCCGCGAATATTACAGGCTTATCGTTATCTGAAAACTTATTGACAACTGCCTTAATATCGTCACCTATGAGGCCTACAGTACAACCAGTTACCACGAAATAAAAGTCAGCATCAATGACCTCAAGTGTGGTCCTTATTTGTTCCTGTAAGCGGTCCTCACCTCCAAAGACTACCTGTCTTTCAAGAGTATTGGTAGAAGGCAATGCAAAACCGCATGCATATCCAACATATTGGTAACCATGACCTAGATTGCTGTTGAATATAGCCATACCACATCCTGGGCCGGCATGAACAATAGGAACTGCCTTATTTATGGAATTGACTAAGTCAAGAGCCCCTCCAAGAGCACAGCTAGTCCTTGGTGCATCTATATAACTCATTGATTATCACCTATGTATTTAAAGGGACTTTGCGAATACCAGTTTTCGCGATAAGG
Source organism: Methanosarcina sp. (assembly GCA_036504475.1). GTDB lineage: Archaea > Halobacteriota > Methanosarcinia > Methanosarcinales > Methanosarcinaceae > Methanosarcina. Next base: position 32,623 of record DASXVB010000278.1, on the reverse strand, counting down.
CAAATTTACTCTTGCTGAGATCTTTTTAGCATAAGAAGGATTCCTTAATGATCTTACAAGTTCCTTGCCAAAGCTCAAAGCACCTTCATACCCAACGTAAAGTGTACCAGGAAGCACAGGAGCAACTGGAATTCCCTGGCGTACGCCTGTACTACAATATTCGATACCGCCAACCAAAACATCCGGTTTTTCCTTTGCAAGAAGGTTCACCCATTCAAAATGCTGGAAGTTGCCAATTTGTAGAGTGAATTCTTTTTTGCTGCGACGGTTAAGATTCTCAAGAGGAGCAAGACCATATGCATCACTATACTCCAGGCCAGTGCTAACAGCAGTCTCCATCCCAAACTCATCGAGAAGGCTCTGGAGAGCTAAGGTTCTTGCTAAGTTAAAGCCAACGAAAGCTCTCTTACCCTCAAGTTTTGACCTTATTTCGTTAAGTAGAGGTGTCACTCTAGCCTCTTCCTCTTTAATCACTTCTTCGATCTCTTTTTCTTTACCAAACAATTTTGCGGTATCCCTTAGCCACCAATTTGTGAACTCAATACCAACAGGCATAGGAGGCTCAACATAAGGTATACCATACTTTTTCTCCATATTTATCAGGAAAAGATTGCTCATGAGGTTGCAGAGCGTACTTGCACCTGTAGCTTCGGATACATTCTTTAGATTTGCCACGTCTGTAAATAGGGGGAAATACTGGACTTTAATTCCTACTTTAGCCAAGAGGCGTTCGATTTCCAGCTCATTAACATGGGATATTGTAAGAGGATTAACTATCAGTAGCGTGTCCTTTTTCTTCTTCTTGGGAGGCTCTATGGCTCGCATAAGGGCAACAAGGAAAGTATCATATCCAGTAGCAACAGAACCTGACCTGAATCCTTCACACTGCATTGGAATTATGATCCCTTTTATTTTTGGCTGTACCTTATTTACTACAGCTTGTAAATCGTCGCCTATAATACCTGCTGCGCATGATGAGATTATAGTGATGAGTTTTGGATGGTATCTGTTCTCAGCTTCCAGAATAGCGCTCTCTAGCTCACTAGCTCCACCATATACGACTTCATTTTCACCAAAATTAGTAGATATGGCTTTAATAGTATCCGACGGTAGCTCACGCATCTCTCTTTCCATTTTATAGAGGAGCGTTACTCCAGGTATCATAGAGGAGCAGCCTACAGGAGAGTGTGCTATGACCACATTATCGTTGATCATAGCTGCATTCAAGAGAGGCATCATCTCGTCGCAGGCTGAAGATTGGGAAAAGCTTCTATTTTTATTCTTCAGGCATCCTCCCCTAGCGCATCGTGCAAGATCTTTTCCGCTTCCTCCATATGCGCATACCGTTCCTAGACGCTCTTCACGAGTTGGAACAAGGAATTCGGATTTACTTTTAAGCATTCTTTTTTCTCCTTAATTCCCACTGGAAATTTCCGCTTCTTGAGCTAGATAGTCAAGCCTGCATCTCGAAGAAGTTTCGTCCTTTTGTCCTAATAAGTTATCAGACCATCTTTCGGCCCATTCCTTTAATTGTTCTGGTTCCAGAGGTGAAGGAACGTACTTTTTCTTGTTATTAATAATGGTTTTAGCCAGTTTTCTATATACAGAAGCCTGTTCTGAGTCCGGAGCAGCCTCTATGACAGTTTTTCCTAATAGCTCGGCCCTGGTCACTGATATTGATCTAGGGACAAACTGGGCAATCGTGGTCTTGGTGTTCTTGCTGAAATCTTTTACAATATCCCTGTGGATAGGCTGATTGATTGAATTGGCGATTATTCCGCTAAACAGTGCACCACCACTTGATGCATATTTCTTGATCCCTTTGAAAAGGTTATTAGCAGCGTAGATAGCCATGAAGTCAGATGACGAAACAGTGTACACCTGTTCAGCAACCCCTTCACGAATAGGCATAGCAAACCCCCCACAAACCACATCGCCTAATACATCATAAATAACAACATCTGGTTTATACTCTTCAAACACATTTTGGGATGCTAGCAGTTCAATAGCAGTAATGATACCTCTTCCAGCACATCCCACTCCAGGCTCTGGACCTCCGGCCTCGACACAGAGGATATCGTTAAATCCGTTATGAACTATTTCATCGACTTCTACTTTCCGATTAGAGCGTAGCGTGTCGAGTATGGTTGGAATGAATGTTCCTCCACGTAACGTATTTGTCGAATCGCTTTTAGGATCACATCCTATCTGCATGACATGATATCCCTGTTCGGAAAGGGCAGCACTGATATTTGATGCTGTAGTTGATTTACCAATGCCGCCTTTCCCATAAATGGCAATATTCCTGGTTTTGGTCATATTATCACTCGGTTAAAATCACAATATGCTATCGATCCATTCGACGGGACAGAGCATTACAAGGCTGTTTATTTGGAAAGTGTATGGCTGTTGTGGATGGTAATGGTTCTGACTGGAAGAATCGATACGACTTTATAAGATATCATAAGCGTGAATTGTTAAATATGATAGGAAATAAGCAAAAGCGACCTTTTTATTCCGAGAATTCAAAAAAGCAGGCAAGAATTGCTTAAATGATACAGATTTTCAATATAATAAAGATAAATTTGAGTCTTTTAACCAACCTGTATAATAAAACTGTTATTGAGGATTATTTTACCTTAATCTGCATTTATATATACTACAATAACAATAAGCCGGCAAAAGAATTTTACTCAAAAGAATTTTACCGGGCAGCCCGGGGAGAAAATATCGTTTTCTATGGTAAGGAGCCTTAAAATCCGAATTATCGCTTTCATAATAGTATGTATTTTTATTTTGGGGATTGCAGAGGGGTACATATTCCTGCACTCAGATGAAACTTCGAAAAGTCTACCCATATTGAATATGGCAGGACAAGATATTACTATCAACGAGTACAAGGATGCTGTAGACCCTAACTTTGAGACCCTTATCAGGTTTCTGTCGGAAGATACCACAGAGAATAGAGACTATGTATATCCTGTCTACACATGCGGAGATTTCGCTTCATCTCTACATGATAATGCTGAAAAACATGGCATAAGGTGTGGTATTGTAGGAGTAAAATTCAAAACCACATACAAAGAGAACGTGTCAGAATTATTGAATAACAACTCTAGTTATCCACCTGCCTATTCCAGTTATGATACTTGCAGAGGACATGCTTTCAATGTCTTTAATACAACTGATAGAGGGATTGTTTATGTGGATTCTACAGGCATTACCATTGAGGAAAAAGAGATGGGAAATAAACCATATGATATGATAGTTTATGCCCAGAAAGGCGAGGAACTAGGAGAGATACGGATCGACCAGGCAGAAAGTCTGAATTACTCTTATTATAAGCTTAAAGAAAGACAATACCTGAGATACCGTAGCACTGTTGATAAATATAATTATGCTGCCGCGATCTTAAACCAGGAAATCAAGACAAATAGCATTAATGCCAGCACTGCAATAAATAAAAAAAGAGAACTTGAAGCTATGAGATCAAAATTAGAACAACGCGAGGAATTCAAATGGGTTATTGTAGGACAGATGGGAATTATCGACCATCTTCAGGTATTCTGGTAGTTAGTAATTATCTTTTCTCGGTCGTGTTGGTGCGTTATTGATCAATTCCAAAAAAGCAAATATATCTCCCTTATTTAAGGAAACGTTGAGAGATTATTTTGCTACGACTCTATGAAACTATAAAAAGCATTACCATTTTATCAGCACGACTTTGAAGCTGCCTGATTTTTAATTTCCGTGGTCTTACAGTTTTTCTGAGTCTCGATTTTTATGGCCTTACAGTTTTTCTGAGTTTCATATTCTGTGTCCTTGGAATTTATGTACTTCTCCGGATTCTCATCGAATTCCTGCTTACAGGAAAGAGCACAGAAATAGTATGTTGTTCCTTTATATTCACTCTTGAATTCTACTGTGTTTTCATCGATTTCCATTTTGCAAACTGGATCTACTACAGTTGATGACGTAGAATCCGTACTGTTAGTTGCTGCTGATGTTACTTGTTCAGAAGCTTCCTGAGTTTCATTTTCTGTTGTCGTGGAATTATTTTCAGAAATCTCTGAACTTACATACTTTTCTGGATTCTTGTCGAATTTCTCCTTACAGGAAACAGAGCAAAAATAGTATGTTGTTCCTTCATACTCATTCGTGAATTCTGCTGTGTTTTTATTTATTTCCATTTTACAAACTATATCTACTACAGTTGATGATGTTGAATCCGTACTACTGTTAGTTGCTGTTGACGTTACTTGTTCAGAAACTTCCTGAGTTACAGTTGATGACGTAGAATCCATACTATTGTTCGTTGCTGCTGATGTTATTTGTTCAGAAGCTTCCTGAGTTCCATTTTCTGTGGTCTCGGAATTATTTTCGGAAATCTCTGAACTTACATACTTTTCCGGATTCTCGTCGAATTTCTCCTTACAGGAAGCACAGCAGAAATAGTACGTTGTTCCTTCATACTCACTCGTGAATTCTGCTGTTTTTTCATCGATTTCCATTTTGCAAACTGGATCTACTACAGTTGATGACGCATCCATACTATTCGTTGTTGCTGACATTGCTTGTTCAGAAGCTTCCTGAGTACCATTTTCCTTGTTCTCGGAATTTATGTATTTTTCTGGATTCTCATCGAACTTCTTCTTACAGGAAGCAGAGCAGAAATAGTATATTGTTCCTTTATATTCATTCTTGAATTCTGCTGTGTTTTTGTCGATTTTCATTTTGCAAACTACATCTACTACAGTTGATGACGTTAAATCCGTATTATTTTTTACTGAAGGCATTACTGAAGGTACAGATTTTGCTACAGATGTTGTTGGTACTGCCGTATCTGTTACATTTTCTGAAGCTTTCTGAGTTTCGTTTCCTGCAACCTGCACCTTTTCAGTACAACCGGCTGTGGAGACAACAGCAACAACGGTGAGAAGTATCGCCATGATTTTTAGAATCTTCATAACTAAAACCTTAAAGTTCGCTTCTGTTTACATTCAATTAATACAAAATTACGAGATATTACTCAAAATCGAACCGGAATCAAAGAGATCTGCAGCCCATTGAGTAGCTTTTCCACTATCTCAACATTCAGTTATTGTTTTGAACCATTGAGGAAAAATCTGCACAGTGAGAAAAAGAAGAAATAGAGCGCAAGTATGTGAATATTCTAGATAAACATCGGCTTATTATTGATGAGTCACCAAATTTTCAATGGAAAAATAGACATGCTCTTAAAGATCTTTGATCTCCAAGAGCCTTAAGTTTTTTCATTCATCCTCTGGTACAAATATAGAGTGTGAAAAAACTATTTTTCCTTTATGTCACCTTCCAGGACCGCAGAAATTTATATGATTTTCGGATTCTCGTCAAATTTCTTCTTACAGGAAAGAAAGTGAAAATAGCTGCCCTTTCTTAGGAATTTATGTACTTTTCCGGGTTTGCGTCGAATTTCTCCTTACAGGAAGCAGAGCAGAAATAGTACGTTGTTCCCTTATACACACTCGTGAATTCCGCTGTGTTTTTATCTATTTCCATTTTGCAAACTGGATCTACTACAGTTGATGACGTAGAATCCATACTATTGTTCGTTGCTGCTGATGTTACTTGTTCAGAAGCTTCCTGAGTTACAGTTGATGACGTAGAATCCTTATCGTTCGTTGCTGCTGATGTTACTTGTTCAGAAGCTTCCTGAGTTTCATTTTCTGTTGTCTCGGAATTATTTTCAGAAATCTCTGAACTTACATACTTTTCCGGATTCTCGTCGAATTTTTCCTTACAGGAAGTAGAGCAGAAATAGTACGTTGTTCCCTTATACTCACTCGTGAATTTTGCTGTTGCTTTGTCGACTTTCATTTTGCAAACTGGATCTATTGCAGTTGATGAATCTACAGTTATATAGTTATATTTCGTTATCTCATTGGTGCCTTTAACATTCTTTACCGTCAGGGAAACATTGTATTTTCCGGTTTCATTGTATGTGTGTACAGGATTCTTTTCTGTCGAATTACTTCCATCTCCAAAGTTCCATTTCCATGATGTTGGTGTTCCTGTACTATTGTCAGTAAACTGAACTTTCAGTGGAGAATATCCTGAAGCGGGAGATGCTGAAAAATTAGCAACCGGTTTTATCGGAACGGCATTTACGGTTATATAGCCATTTATTGTTTTCGTATTTGCTCCAGCTACATTCTTTATAGTCAGGGAAACATTGTATGTTCCTGTTTTACTGTATGTGTGTGCAGGATTTTTAGCTGTTGAATATGTTCCGTCTCCAAAACTCCATTTCCATGAGGTGGGCGAATATTTACTTTTATCTGTAAACTGAACTTTCAGTGGGGCATATCCTGAAGTAGGAGATGCTGAAAAATTAGCAACCGGAGCTTTTAGGAAGGTTAGAACGGTTATATAGCTATATCTCGTTATCTTATTACTGCCTTTGGAATTCTTTACTGCCAAGGTAACAGTGTATTTTCCGACTTTACTGTACGTATGTACGGGATTTTTGGCTGTTGAATATGTTCCGTCTCCAAAACTCCATTTCCATGATGTTGGTGAATATTTACTTTTATCCGTAAACTGAATTTTTAGAGGAGCATATCCTGATGTAGGAGACGCTGAAAAAGCGGCTACAGGGGCTTTTTTTGTGTTTGTACAATCTGCCGTGGGAGCTGCAAGTGCAGTTGCCGACAATAATATTATGCTGATTAATATAAAGGATATTTTTTGTTTTAGATCCATATAATCTCCTTCATTGCAGTTTTTTATTTTGATTTAGCATTCCAGCTAAAGAGTACACTCAACCACAAGCCGATTGATCCAGACTATCAATCACCGACGTGTATTTGATCATTGATAGGCATCGTAATATATGAAAATAGATTTGTCAGCAATTATGGTCTCAATTATTTGCTTTTTTGACAAATTGAGGCAAAATTCAATCAAATAAGCTATTCAATGCTTTAACTCAAGCCTTTTTTGCAAAAACAGCTCAATTATAAAATATAGGCTTTGTAGAAATCCCAATTATTCAGTTGTTTTAAAAAAGGTATTAAATAAAGTGGTTCTTCATTTTCCATCATAAAAATATAGGAGCACATGAATAAGCGAATGTAAATTATGACAGTAGTAAATATTTTGGCTAAGCAAAGAAATCTTAAGTATCGAGTGGTGATGACTGCCTGGATATAGAGATATTCTTACTTTCCGCTTTATAAAGCCCACCGATAATCAGGATACTTCCGAGAAGCGTATAAGCTGTAAAAGATTCTCCAAGTAGTACAGCTCCAAGAAAAATACCTGAAAGTGGAGTAATATAAATTGTCATGGCTACTGTTGAAGCCGATAATTTATCCAAGCTGAAATTATATACCAGAAAGGCGATCAAGGAGCAGCATATTGTTAGAAATCCCAAAGATATCCAAGTAAGCGGTGTAAATTCAAACAGAGAAGTGTGTGGAGATGTCAGGTAGAAAGGCATGAACTCTAGAGATGCGAAGAAAAAAACATAGCTCAATACAGTAAGAGCAGAATATTTTTCGCCTATCTTTTTACCCATAACAGTATATAATGCCCAAAAAAAAGCCGACGTTAGAGCAATAATATCACCTTTCAATTGAGCGGATACCTCAAATCTACCATTTGTAGTTATTAATGCAAGCCCTATAAATGCAATGATAGCTCCGATCACTTTATCTTTTGAAGGCTTTTCTCCTATAATTACAAAGGAAAGTAACATTACCGTGAAGGTGGACAAGCTGGATATCATAGTGAAATTGGTGACTGTTGTATTTTCCAGCGACCATGCTTGAAGGAAAAGTGCTGCTGAGATACCTATCGTGGCAAGAAATGCCATATATGGTACATCCTTTAAATCAATAGAAAGTCCTTTTTTACCCTTCAACAACAACGTTACTGCGATTATCATTGGCGTTGACAGGGCAAACCTGAGCGTAACAATATCTAAGGTGTCCAACTGGGCATATGCCTCCTTAACAGCAACAGCGGAAGCTCCCCAGAATACATTAATAATTATCAAGCTGGCAATGAGCCATGAAAGGCTCTTACCCTTTAGAAAATTCATCTGTTTTTCAAACATAATATCAAAAAATAATTTGATGGCTGGAAGAGAAGAGCCATCATTTGAAACTATTCTTACCAGGCATCCTGAAATTCTTTTGTGTACAGGTCGCTTGGTTTGATCTGTCCTGGTTTCAGTTTGCCATCGGCCACAAGTTGATTAATCCAGACCTGCAACTGTGTTTCATTAACAGCTCCAGTATGGCTATAATAGTGTGCAGCAGCCTCATTCAAACCGATAGCTCTTGCAGTTATGCTACCAGCTTCACCACGATTATTATCGCACCATTCTTCAGTGGTTTTATATCCTTTTATGAATTTTCTTACAGTGTCGGGATGTTCCTTGATAAAGTTCTCGGTAAAGCAAAGAAGAGTGTTACCTCCTGCACTTCCAAAAGCTTGCTGGCTTGTTGTCAAAATCCTCACACCGCCATGGTTCTCTGCTGCAAAGTAAAATGGTGGATGAAGCACTGCAACATCAATTAAGCCCTGCCTCAATGCCTGTTCCTGCTGTGGATCTGGTATCACGACATACTCAAAGTCATCTTTAGAGAGCCCATGATCCTTGAACCATTTATTATTTTGTGTATCAGCGCAAATACCCAGTGCAGTTACACCTATTTTAGGTTTATGACCCAGTTTCTTTTCGCTTAGATCCGAAATACTTTTTATACTACTATTTTCCAGAACTAGCCATTGCATATGGGTCTCGCTCAGGTTACCATCTAATGGTTCATCGCCACTCTGTGCAACTGCAATTACATGTACTCCAGCTAACCTTAGGTTGATCAGATTCTGGGGATCAGCATCAAGAACATCTATCTGCCCGCTTACGAAAGCATTATTTCTTTGAGTCGCTGCTATCTCACCGACATCAACGAATTTCACACCTGATTCGTTGAAGAAACCTTTCTCTACTCCCACAACCCATGGTGTTATGGTACAATCTTTACTGACACTAGCCTTCAACCCGTAATTTTCATTGTTTGCAGATTCATTTTGACTATTCAAAAATATGAAACCCGCAGCCAGAATGATTATTATTGCCAGAACGGTTACTACTGCAAATATTGGTTTGTTTTTCTGTTTTTTATCATTAATACCACCCATTATTATTCCTCCATTATTAAAACAATGATAGCTACTACTTTTAATTAGACTACAATGGATTCTTTCCATCCCACTGAGCGTTTTTCTAGCTCTAGCATAACGTAGTTTATAACGATACCAAGCAAAGCAACAGTAACTATACCAGCATACATTTTTGGTATCTGAAATGTGGTCTGTGCCTGGATGATCATGAATCCAAGACCGGAATGTGCTCCTATCATCTCTGCGCCAATGAGCATGAAAAATGCGAAACTGGCACCCATTCTTATTCCTGTAAAAACTGTAGGTAACGAGGCAGGAAGCAATACTTTCCAAAACATTTCCAGTTTGCTCAGTCCTGCTGTCCTTGCCATTTTTACTAATAGTGGATCGACATTCTTGATGCCGGTAACAGTGTTGAAAAGTATTGGCCACTGGCATACCCAGTAGATAATAGCGATTTTGGATATCTCGCCAATGCCCAGAAGTGCCATAAAAACCGGAAATAATGTAAAAGGATTAGCCTGACCAAGAACCTGCAGCAGTGGATTGACTGATTTTTCAATTTCCTTAAACCATCCACCAAGCAGAAACCCCAGTGGCAATGCGATCAAAAGTGCTAGCCCAAAGCCTGTGACAACTCTAATCAAACTAGCTACTGTTTGGGTTATCAGCTCCCCTGACAATATCAAGTCCACCATCGAGGAAAAAATTACTGACGGTGGAGATATAAACAATATATTTACCAATCCAATCCTGGGAGCTATTTCCCATATAAGCAGGAATATGATGATAGCTATTGATCGCTGAAAATAAGACTTTAGAAGATCAATAATATCGAAGTCTGAGGACTTGTGGATAGACTCTGTACCTACATTGCTTTCCATTGGATCACTTCGATCTTGTGTCTAAAGGTATCGACAAAGCAGGCACTTTTTCAATATTCTTTGTATTTCCAAGGTTAAAGTCCTCAATCGAGCATTTATTGTGTATCTCCTGTGTCTTGGTTACCTCTTCTCTCAGAAGCTCCCATAGCTTGTGTCTGGTCTCTACGAATTCCGGAGTTACTTTTACATCGTTCGATAAGCGTCTTTTTCGAGGTATTGGAATATCAATAACAGTCTTGATTACCCCTGGCCTGGCAGTCATGACTGCAACTCTATCAGCAAGGAGTACTGCTTCATCTATACTGTGAGTTATAAAAAGTACAGTTTTTTGCGTCTGGTCCCTTATCTTTAAAAGATCGGTCTGCATGATTTCTCTTGTCTGGGCATCGAGGGCAGCGAATGGCTCATCCATCAAAAGTATTTCGGGATTTATAGCAAGTGCCCTCGCGATTGCAACTCTCTGTTTCATGCCCCCGCTCAACTCATACGGATATCTGTCTTCAAAACCTGCTAATCCAACAAGTGAAAGGTATTTTCTTGCGGTCCCTTCCCTGATATCCTTTTCAACCCCTTTTGCTTCCAGCAGAAATGAAACATTATTCAGTGAAGTTCTCCAAGGGAAAAGGGCTGGCTGCTGAAAAACAATAGCTCTGTCAAGACTAGGACCTGTAATCGGCTTACCATCAATTAATATTTCACCATCATCTGGTTCTGTTAGTCCACCGACAAGGTCAAGAAATGTAGATTTTCCACATCCACTTGGTCCAAGAATAACAAAGAATTCACCAGCTTTAATGTTAAGATTTACACCATCAAGTGCATAAAATTTAGAAGAGGAGGCTTCTCCTTTATTAGAATTTTTTGCATTCCGGATCTTGAATGTTTTTTTTAAATTTATTACTTCGATATTGCTCATCATACCAACTACCAACGTATATCTTTATCATGGATATGAGTCGGTAATATATGAGAATAGATTTGTCAGCAATTCTGGTCTCGATTATTTGCTTTTCTGATGAATTGAGGCAAAATTCAATTTAATCAATTTTTTGCTTGGATGCTTTTTAACTAAGGAATTATTTTTCGACCTATTCAAAAACAGCGAAGAATTTTTAATACTTTTAGTCTCAACCCAATTTTACAAAAATAACTAATCATAAATTAAATTTTTACTTCAGTAATATAGGAAAAACAGTGTTATTTATTTACTGAATAATATTAATAAAACCTTCAAACTTATTTTGTGTTCTTTGCCATCGTAAAGCATTTTTTCTTGAAAAACTTGAAAATTGGCATCAATTAAAAAGAAAAAGGAGGTTTAGCTGTATGAGCTATATCAACAACAATAATAAGAGAAGAATGATCCTATGGCATGCGAAACCCAAGGATGAGTTGCTGTTCGATGCTTTAACTTTCTTGTACTCATGAATATGCCTGCATTAATTCGCTCTATCTATTTTACAGCCCTTTGTAGGACAACTTACAATAATACTTGCTAATATTTGAATCTATTTTTCGAGGTAAAATCTGCCTGAAAGGTTTAAACTGGTCACTTTTCTCTTGTTTTAGTATCTTCGAGGTTTAGAAAATTGAAGGGTTTAGCATACCGAAAATCATCGCAATATGGGCGACGATAAGGAATCCGATCAGTAATAAGAAATGTAACTTCATCTTTGCATCTTTTTCTGTATTCTTTGAGATTATACCCAATTCAAGAAGTGCGATTCCGAAGAGAAAGATTACACCACTCAGATAAGAACTAACTGCAAGAATATCACTAAAGCCTCTCCATGCTATATGTGGAATTACTGTCGTAACAAGATATGTAAAGATTCCAAGAAAATAGAATCCTAAAGCAATACCTACGATTTTGTTGAACTGCCTGAGGGGGCCTTCGTAAAGACGTCCAAAAATCACGAAAAATTCTGTAGCTGTAAGCGTTTCGGCAAGAATTACAGGGATTGCCATAAATATTAGCAGATTCCAGGGCTGATTGGTTGCTAGCAGTTCCATGTAATGGGTCATATTCATGTTCATGGCCGTTGTTGCTGTCTGAGTAATCATTTCCTGCATTTTATATCTCCACCGGAGATCATTGTTCCTTCCTCCGGTTACAAGAGGAATAATTTTGCAGTTTAAACCTGTTCTCACTAATTTGTCTATCTATGGACAATTCGGTAATGAGAGACAATGATATATTTATACCCTCAAGTAAATATTATAAGGTTTAATGGACACCCAGTCAAATTCTCCCTCCCGGGTTATTGCCGATACACTAACTGGTATATACTTAATTTCCAAGTACTAACCTATGGCTCGGGGCAGGAAGACTGTATATGCTACCATTATACTTGTTCTTGCAGTTGTAGCATTGCCATTTTCAGCATTCGCAGTAGCTTCAGTTTCGTCTATGTTCCCTATGCATACTTGTCCCAAACCCTGCGAAGCTGGAATGAGCTGTATGGGAAGTTGCCCGATGCTGGTGCAGGTAAATTCTAGATCCGGACAGAAATCCCTTCCACGATCGTCTCCAGGTAAGTCTTCTCCATACCCATGCAGCAGCACGTTCCAATCAGATACACAAAGAATTAGTATTGAGGGCATGATCGGGACGAATGGCAGGGTCTCGGGTCTCCGAAGAATTTATCCAAATAACGTACTCGATCACCCGCAGCGGAAAGCAGTTTATGATATCGTCGTGGCAAACCCGGGAATTGATCTAGGGAAAATTGGCAAAGTTCTTAATCTTAATAGAGAGACACTTCGATATCATATGGATCTGCTCGCATCGTCAAATAAAATCGTCGTGATGAAAGATCACGGTATTATAAGGTATTATGAGAATCACGGACGATATGGCATCCTTGAAAGGCGTGTTCTGGCCTATTTCTGGAACTTGACGGCTGAACAAATCCTGTCAATAGTTTTCTCAAATCCGGGAATCACACAGAAAGATATTGCCAGTAAGCTTTCAATCTCATCTCCAACTGTTAACTGGTACATGAAACGGTTTACTATAGATGAGATTGTCACGGCCCAGCGTACGGGTCGACTTACCAATTATTACATCACTTCGAAAGCACTACGTGTATTAACCGATTTTCCCAGGATCCGGCAAAACCTGCAAGCTGAAGTTTATGGCTAATGATTTTCTTTTGATTAATTTAATTTTTTTCTGCTGTAACTATCCAGAGTCTTTAATAACACAAGCTTGAAGCCAATTTTACATAAGCTTTATTTTATTCATTAGAAAATGGCTTACCGGTAAGTATCAAGCACTCTATCATAAATGTCTTCTATTGCTCTGAGCCCGCCTGCATATCCCGCGTATCCGCAGTTGAGTACAAGCCTGTAAAATACTGGTACACTGACAATAAGCAGATCAGCGCCTATTTCTTTTGCAATATCCCTTTCCCAGCCGCTACCAAGAATCAATGCCCTGTTTTTATGATCATCCTTTCTTATTTCTTCATGGATTTTTCCACCGTCAATAATGAAATCAACTTCTGCAGATCTAAACTCGGAGATTTCAGCAAATTGCTTTCGGACTGACTCCCGAAATTCTTCTGGAGTATTGTCGACAACGAATTGCTTTGCTGGAAGAATTCCCAACTCATTCAGAAGAAACTTTGAAAATCCTATTGCATAGGATGCGTCCAGTAAAGTATAGAATCTTCTGGGAATCCCATATCTGAATTCAAGCATAAAATTCGAAGTTCTTTCAATATGTGAGTAGAATTTTACTTCTTCTTTTTCAATAAAACTCTCAACTCTCGTTTTTTCAAGTGATGCAAAATCACCTACCTGACGCAGGAATTTTGAGGTTTCATTGCCCCCAATAGGGAGATAAGGAAAATGCAGATACGGCGTACCGTATTTATTTTTAAGGTTTTCAGCAATTATAAGTCCTGCCCATGCACTGATAACCAGGTTAAATTCTGCTTCAGGAATCGTTTTCCATTCTTCTATACCCCTGGAATCCTGACCGAAGAGAATGTTGACTTCAAGCCCTATTCCTTCCAGAATTCTTTTCAATTCCTGAAGATTGCCATTCCAGTAAGGATCTTGATATGGAATTGCCGAAAAAACATTGACAAGCCCTTTTTTAGCCGCTTTGTAACTTGCGAATTTATCGACGTACTGGTCAATAATTGCAGTAACGACTTTTTCATGGCTAACATAATTGTTACTTTTAAAACCGCCGGTCTCAGCAAATACGATAGGTTTTCCCAAGTGCTGAAAATCTGCTGTTACTCTACCTACATCGTCTCCAACTATATCTGATGTGCAGCCTGTGAGTACAACATAAAGATCAGCATCTATAACTTTAAAGGAACCTTCAATAACTTCCCTCAGTCTATGTTCTCCACCATAGACAATTTCGGATTCACTGACATTCGTACATGGTATTGTACTCCCGCCAGCATAACCTTCGCCCTGCCCGATGAGATTGTTAATCTTGTTGCTGCACCCCGGACCCGCGTGAAGGATGGGAACAGCTCTTTTTATTGCGACTACTGATTGCTGTGCACCAAGAGCGCAAGAATATCTGGGTTGCTCAATAAAACTCGACACGTTCGTCACCTCCAAGGAAAGAATATGGATCTTGTTCTAGCCACCATTTTGTGTATGGCATTGTACTATGTTTCGCAAGATTGGTAACAAACTCTCTATTATCAAGAGTTTCCAGTATTCTTTCGGCGTAGTTCAGAATCCCTTGATAGCCAAAGCCGAATTGTTCATCGCCTACAAGCAGAGTAGGAATCCCGAATTTTGCTCCCCATAAAGTAACTCCTCCATGTCTGGCAATCATAATATCCGGCTTTATCCTGTTCAGGATATTGACTAACTCATAAGCCTGTTTGTTGCATACATTATAGTTTTCAACATCCCCATATGTATCAACACTATGAGCCAAGACGTCCGAAGTAATATCTTCGTTGTCATAGATTGGATCGTGATGAAAAATAGCAGCTCCTTTGACTTCAAGCCCCAGATCTTTAAGCAGTGAGATCAAAGCATGACCGTGAGCAGCACCGGCAGTAATATAAGCTGTTTTACCTTTTAGTTTTGAGCGATATTTTTCTATTTGCGGCATTACTCTTTCATGTTCCTGTGTTATTATCTCTTCAATTTCTGTTTCACAGTTAAGAACTCTGCCAAGCTCTCTCATCCATTTGTCAGTTCCTGCAAGTCCATATGCAGGAGGTGATTTTATTTCCGGCACACCGTAAATCTGTTCAAGTGCAGCCCCAAGGTATGTGCCTAAAGTTGGACAGATTTCAATAGTAGCAGCCGCTTCTGAAAGATTCTCGAGTTGGGCAACTGTAGAAAAAGGAACTACATATTCAGCTTCATAGCCCAGCTTTTCGAGTAATTCATCAAAAATATGGCTGCCCCAAAAATTAATAATATTTACCTTATTGCTTTTTTTCTTTGGAGGTTTCACTATTTTCCTGACTATAGAGTGATAAGCAGAATCGAATCCGGTTGTCCAGATCTTGGATCTAAATCCTTCGCAGAAACATGCAACTATTGGAATTTCAAGTTCTTTAGATAGATTGTTTGCAACTGCTTCAACGTCATCACCTATTATTCCCGAGGCGCATGAAGTTGTTATGAAAATCGCTTTAGGCTTTATCCTGAAAAAAACCTCTCGGATAGTCTCCTCAAGCTTTTGTGTTGCACCAAAAATTGTGTCTTTTTCTTCAATATTTGTATTAAAATATCTTCCCATAGCAGGCGGCAGATTTCTTTCCATTTGTCCAACGCGGTAAACGAAATTGAAAGTAAAAAAATCTCCTGAACAGCCAATAGGTGCATGATTGACAACTGCTGCATCAGTTATCATTGAGAGTTGGCAAAAAGCATTCAGAGAACTGCAACTCATACATTGGCTAAAGCTTCTTGTACTATCCTTCAGTTTTCCCGAACGAGAGCATTGTACCAGTCTGCAGGCAGTTCCTTCAAATCCGGTAATTGAGCCAAGCCTAGCTTCACGTATAACTACCTTCGGTTCTTTAAGATTTATTTTGCCCATTCAAAAGCTCCTGAACGCCTAAAACAAAAATTTTCAACTATTTAGTAGAATATTTTGGAAGAAGAAAAGAAGTAAAACTATTGAGTCCTGATTCTTTCTAAAAATGGTCTTTTACTCTTTTAGGATCAAGCTAACATATAATCTCAAACTGTTTTACTCCTTGAGACTTGGATTAGGTTATCTAGTTCCGTAAACCTACTTTTCAATCCAGTCAAATTCACTTAAATCAACAATTAGACCACCAATTAATGTTCCACTTTTACTTTTAATATAGTTACAAAGTGAACGATAATATCCATCTACAACCATGGATTGGAGCTTGTAATATATGAGTGTAGATAAACGAGCGTTTATTGCTTCAAACGTTAATTTTTTGGAAAATCTGAGGCAAAATTCGCTTTCACCAAAAAAATTACCAGGCATTTTTGAATCGGTCTGTGTAGAGGTCCGATACTTTGTACTCATTGGGCCTGATAAGACCCTGTATGGTCATCTCATCGAGCCACATCTGTAGCTGAGTTTCATTAATGTCTCCTTTATCGCTATAATAATGTGATACTGCTCCTCCTTCGCAGAGTCCAAGCCTCTCAGCAGTGATATTTCCAGCTTCTTTAGGATTCTCATTGCACCAGCGTTCTGATTCTTTATATCCTTTGATGAACTTCTCCACAGTTTCAGGATGAGCATCTATAAAATCTTCCCTGCATATAAGAAGAGTCATTCCTCCTGCGTCACCTAAGGCATCAGAGCTACTTGCCAGTGATCTTGCATGTAAGCGAAGTTGAGTGCATCCGTGATATGCGGTTTGTAGTACGGCTATATCTATAATGCCTTCTCGAAGAGCTTGCTGCTGGTTTTGTTCAGGTATTACAATATACTCTATTTTGCTTGAAGGTATCCCATATTTTCTTAAAAGTGCATTAGTCTGAAGGTCAGAACTACACCCAAGAGCTCCCACTCCGATTTTTATAGTTCTGTTACTGTTTTTGATAGATTCAAATGATGTAAGATTACTGTCTCCGAGTACATCCCAGTGAAGATATTCTTTGTTTTTATTTCCATTTTCAGGGGAAATACCACTTTGAGCTACAGCTTTTACTCTTACACCTGATTTGAGCAGATTGACAAGTGTTAAAGGATCAGTATCAAGGACATCGATCTGTCCTAAAGCAAGAGCATAAGACCTCTGTGTAGCTACAGTCTGACCAACGTCAATATAATCGAGACCCTGTTCTTTGAAAAAACCCTGCTGACTTCCGACAAACCATGGAGTACCTGTACAATCGTTTGTCACGCTGGCTTTTAATGTATATTTGTTTTTCTCGCCAATTTGACCAAATGCATAAATTCCACAGGCAATAATACTTACCAAAAAAAGAGCTACAATTCCTGCATAAGTCCACTTAGAAAACTTTTTTTTTGTCATTCTTATTAGTCCAACCCTTTAGTAAATATACCAAAATTTCTGATGCGGTCCATGACAGATATGTTAACTTTTACATCCTCGTCCACTGTGCTATTGGTAAAATGGATAATCTCAATTCTTGACCTATTGTTATACCATGTGTCTCCAGGGCCAAGAACCAGAGGCTTACCGTTATAATCCAGGTATGCAGTACCTTTTTTATCAACTTTTTTTATGGTGATATTGTCTTTTTTGTATGGCAGCTCGTAAGCTCCGTAAAGGTACATTTCTCCACCGTGGCAACCTTCTTTTCCGATTCCTTTTCCATTCCCTAACATGACCTTCAGGCTTTTATTCAGAGGTGGAAACCAAGTTGCTTTCAGGAGATTTTGACTTGTGGTAGCATTATATGTAGGATAACCCATGTACACATATGCATTGACTTGGGGATTGTCGGCCAAAAAACCCTGAGTTTCTACATAATGCTCCACAAAAACGTATTCGTTTGAACTGACCGTCTGTGGGTTTAATATTGAGTAACAGATAGCTATTAGTATGGCTATGCCGATTATGGCAAGAGCAGCCACAAATACCTTTTTTTCCATATGATCTTGTCCAATGAACTAACGAATTACATCATTTAGGCGCTGGAATTTTCGCCATTCCCTTCACTTATTTTTATTTCTATCTCATTTTCGTTCATTTAATTCACTGATAAAAAGACATATAAAATCAGATAAACTTTGATATTACGGCAAAAGTTGCTTATTTTTGCTTTATATGAATTTGAAAGCTCATAAAGTTCATAAAGTTCATTTATTCTCTTTTCGCAAATGTTTCAAAAAGCATCAACCGAAATAAAACTGGATGATTATCTCTCTAGTAGAAACCCAGATCTGGAAATAATCTTACCAAGAGTTTAACATTTGAGAAATATTAGAATAAACTGAAAAATCGAGTTGTATATTGATATTAAACAAGCTACTTGAAAGTGAATATTGATATCAGTAAAGCATTTTATCAATAACGCTGGCGTGAATTATTCATTTATTTCTAATCAATACGCCAGCGTTATTGATTATATTTATATAGTCGAAAAATTAGGTACTATTCTGAGATGAATTAATGTACTTTTCTGGATTTTCATCGAATTGCTTTTTACAGTCAGGAGAACAGAAATAGTACGTTTTTCCTTTATACACACTAGTATCTATTACACTTTTGTCTACTTTCATTTTGCACACCACATCTACTACACTTGATGAACTAGACTCATTATTTGTCATCGCTGCAGAATCCGTGTTTGTCATTGCTGTAGATGTTGCATGCTCTGAAATTTCTTGAAGTTCATTTCCTGTGGTCTTTTCGGAACAGCCCGATGAAAAAAGAACCGTAGCGACTGAAAGAAGCACTGCAATGATGTATAAAATTTTCTTCATTAAATTTCCTACCTTTTCGATATACCCAATTTTATAAAATAATGAAAGTTGAATAGCCTTAAATTTTTGATCATAAAACAAATCTAAAAATTTGTTTTATTAACCATACCTTTGTAAAATATAGGGAATTAAATGATTCTCAATTCATTCTGAATCCTTTCTATTATCCAGAAAATACAATTCATAATGGTCTTTTGTAATACACGATATTCACTACAAAAATTAAAATCTTCATTTCACGGCAAAAAATGCCTTAATATAAAAGTTTCAAAATCAGATTAAAGCAATATAGTAGTTCTACAATCATAAAAATATTAAAAAATTGGTGTTGAAAATCCAATATTATGAGAATAGAATTGAATAATACACGAAAATTGGACATTAAATTTGCAGCAAATTCAAAATGCTATAAAAAATTGTCAACTGCGGCTAAGAATCTTTCAACTTCGGCGGTTTAAAAGTTTCCAAATCTCAATCCTTGAGAAAAAGTTCAAGGATTATAACATTAAATATAGTACGGCTCTTCGCTGTTTCGAGTGAGTAATTTATATCCACTTCCTATAGATGAAAGTGACATATCTAATATTAGAAACATTTGTTATTGAAAATCACTTTCAAGCTCTATGTTTTTCATTTTGGCCAGGCAACTGTGCAACTAGGTAATTATTTTCAATCCATGCAAAACAGCGAAGAGCCGATAGTACTTTGTCCCATAGGACTTATGCAATTAATGCATAAAATTAAATACAGTAAACATCATGGTTTAAATCCACATTTTAGATACTTAACGGTTAAATACTACTGTTTTTTTCAGTTCAAATGCCATAAGTCTTAACCTAATTTTAGGATCAAGTTAAATTTTAAGACAGCCTCTAAGACCCGCTCTTATGTATTTTTGCAACAGTAACAATAACTTTCAGGTACTTTTTGCCCTAATAGCGAAATATAAATATTAGCAATAAATATGATGGATTGTCAGTTCACGATTGTGAATACATATGTCAAGATGGCGGAAAGGCTACGCAGTGGACTGCAGATCCATTAATCCCGGTTCGAGTCCGGGTCTTGACTTTAGGCTTTCTGATAAGGGGTACATAAATACTTTGATTTACTATCCCTAAAAACGATCAAAAGATTCTCAGAAAATATTAAAAAATAGGAAAATGGGTGGTATGCATGAATTTCTGTAAAATTTCCTCTATGCCCTTTCCTCTTCTTTTTTGATTAGTGCTCCATTACATATACCTGTTTCCTGCAATTCAGTCTTGATATTATATAGTCTACAGGGATAAGAGAAATTTCAGTATGTTCTGAAACTAATATAGAAGTCAATCTAGGTGGGCTACAACTTACTCTTTTGAGGGTATACTGCTGTTTCTCAAGAAAAAAAGGTTTAGAGGATATGAATTTTGCGGGTTATTTTATGGAAACATTATTATCATTACCTCAGCTTTGCCAAAAATCAAAATATTGTGGTAAGATTTGCAGATTTCTATAATAATAAATATAGTGCATGAATAAATTGGTGAATAATTCCTACGAGTAATAGGCTGGAATACCAAACTTGCTTCATAAATTGACCACTTTTGAAATCAAGTTTATTGTTTTCACGTTGGCGCTTGTTCAACAAATTAGCGAATCTAGACAAAAATAGCAATCTCTAAGTCCAGATTTATGAAGTTAGGAGTGATGAAATGGATTATTCACACAAATTGATTGATTCTGTGATTAACCTTAAAGAAAGCACCTGTCCCAACCGTGAGCAACGTGCCCATGGAGTAAATGTGTATTATGGTAAAGCTACGGAGCTTGTTCGAGATGCCAGGGCAGGAAAGCTATATAACCGTGAAAGAAAGTTCCAGCAAGCTTCTGGTTGTGTCCTCAATTTCTATCTATCCGTCAGGGTTAATACTATCAGAAATGCAGCGGTTATTTTCCATGCACCTATTGGCTGTTCAACACCGTCTCTAGGATATAGAGAGCTTTTCAGAGGAATACCTGTGGAGTTAGGCCGTCCTGAGAATTATGACCTCCACTGGATGACAACTAACATTAAGGAAAGAGATGTGGTTTACGGAGCCAGCGACAAGCTCAAATTTGCTATTGAAGAGGCACAGTCAAGATATTCACCAAAGGCTATTTTTATACTGGCTTCATGTACTTCCGGGATAATTGGCGAAGACATAGAGGGAATTATAAATGAGCTTCAGCCTAAAATTAAAGCTAGAATAGTGCCCATTCACTGTGAAGGGGTTCGTTCCAGGCTAGTTCAGACTGGATATGATGCTTTTTGGCATGGAGTTCTAAAGTACCTGGTTAGAAAGCCAAAAAAGGAACAGAAAGATCTTGTTAATGTAGCCAGTATGCTCTCTTACACCTGGCAGGATAGACGAGAGATCACAAGGCTCCTAGCCAAATTAGGCCTTCGGCCCAACTTCGTGCCGGAGTTTGCAACTGTTGAACAATTTGAGCAGCTATCTGAGGCCGCAGTCACTGCTCCCCTCTGTCCAACCTATACCGATTACCTTTCAAGAGGATTGGAACAGGAGTTTGGGGTACCTTACTTCTTGTACCCATCGCCCATGGGCATTGCAAACACTGACACATGGTTAAGAAAGATTGCGGAGTTTACAGGCAAAGAGAAAGATGTAGAAGTTTTGATTGAAGAAGAACATAAAAAATGGCAACCTAAACTTAAAGCTATTCGTAAGGAGTTAGAAAATTTCAAAGGCAATGGGGAAAAGATTGAGGTGCTGGGTTCCCTTGGCCAAGGAAGACTTTTATCCCAACTTCCTTTTTTTGATGAAATTGGTCTCAGCTCTACTGCTGCCATGGCTCAGGATTTCGATAATCTGATTTTAGAGGAAGTAGAAGATCTGATTGGAAAGGTAGGTGATTTCGATATCCTAGTCAATACGTTCCAAGCTGCTGAGCAGGCCCATATTACTACGAGTCTAAATCCTGATCTGGCACTAACATGCCCATTTCAAGGAGGAGCTTACAAGAGGCTTAAGGGAATTACTAGAATCCATGCTTTAAGAGGTGATTCTCTTCCTTGGAGTGCACAGAGTGGATACTCTGGAGCTGTGGCATATGCAAGTTTTCTCCTTCAATCGCTAAAAAGTGGTTCTTTCCAGAAGGTCATGCTGGAAAAGACCCGAGACAGTTATAAAGACTGGTGGTACCAGCAGCCTGATCCTCTATACTACCTACAAAAGGAGGCTTGAGGAATGGCTGCTGAAATAGAGAAACTATACCCAGAGGTGATGGAGGCGCCACGTTACTCGTGTGCTCTAGGAGGCGCCCTATCTACGGCTCTTGGAATTTATGGTACCGTGCCCATCCTTCATTCAGGAGCAGGCTGTGGACAGGCACATCTCAACGGTCAGTCTTATGGTTGTGGAGAGAATGCTGGTGGTCCACAAGGAGGAACAAGTACGCCGTGCTCTTGCCTTGTGGAAGAACATGCAATCTTTGGGGGCGAGGACAAACTTAGGAATCTCATTCAATCCAGCATAGAGCTAATGGATGGCGATTTGTATTCAGTTATTTCAGGGTGCGTTCCAGCCCTGATTGGCGACGATGTAGATTCGGTAGTAAAAGAATTTAAAGATAAAGCCACAATAGTTCACGTCAAGACCGCCGGATTCGTTGGTAACTCCTATGACGGATATGAACTCTTTTTTGAGGCAATAATAGATCAGCTTTTAACTCCTTTACCAAAGATCAAGGGCAGGGTGAACATATTTGGAATTGTCCCTTACCAGCATCTTTTCTGGAAAGGAGATTTATTAGTACTCAAAAAAACACTGGAAAAAGTGGGCATAGAGGCAAACATAATCTTTAGAGAATTCAATGGACTAAATAACTTAAAAGAGATCCCCGCAGCAGAGCTCAATCTTGTGTTTTCAACTTGGAATGGTCACTCCATAGCAAAGAAGCTAGAAGAGAAGTTTGGTACTCCTTATTTGTTCTTTCCTGGCGTCCCTATAGGGCCCAAGCAGAGTTCTAAGTTGTTGCTGCAGTTAGCTAAGAGACTCAACTTGCCTTTGGAAGTTACTGAGAAAGTCATAGAAGAAGAGGAAAGAATAGCTTATAGATTTCTTGAATATTTGGGGGATGTCCATATTTTGGGATTTCCCCATCCATATTTCGCAGTGATTGCCGATAGCGGCACAGCTATTGGAATAACTCAATTCTTAGCCAATGTGATGGGCTATCTGCCAGAAATCGTAATCGTAACCGATAGCCCTCCTGATGAACATAGAGCTGAGATCGTTAGAGAACTGACCGAGGGTATTGAAAGCATAGTCAAGCCTGATGTTATCTTTGAATCAGACTCTCATTTAATCCGACTAAAGCTCAGGGATAGAAGTTTCCTAGCCCTTTTAGCTAGTTCTCTCGAGAAATACATAGCTCCAGAGCTTGGGGCAGCGGTTCATCTGAGTGTCTCTTTTCCATCTTTTGATAGACTAATACTAGAGCGCAGCTATGCCGGTTATGTGGGGGGGTTGACGCTGATGGAAGACATCATGAGCCAGATTGTATCGCCTTTGTAAAAAAGAAATAGGTCTTTTTTATTTTTTTGAGGGAATTAAAATGAGTAATAATATAACAAATGGATCCAACAAATCATCTGGACTTAGAAATTCATATTTGTCCTCGATCGAAGTGTTGGCACAGTCAATTGCAAGTATTGCACCTAGCGCAACTCCCGCCTTGGTTATTCCATTAGTTTTCGGATTTTCCGGAAATGGAACCTGGCTGGCATACTTCTTTGGGATGATTGCAATTGTATTGGTGGGTGTAAATCTCAATCAATTTACAAAAAGATCTGCTTCACCGGGAAATTTGTATGCCTTTATCGTTAAAGGATTAGGTACAGAAATTGGAGTAATATCAGGTTGGGCATTAGTGCTTGCATACATTCTTACGGCAAGTGCTGTTCTTTGCGGTTTTATAAATTATGTTAACGTGCTGCTGGCATATGTAGGAGTTACATCATCATCGATATTGATTGGTATCCTAGGAGCTTTGGCTGCATGGTATATTGCAGTTAAAGATATTAAGCTTTCAGCAAGAATAATGCTTGCTTTTGAGGGTATTTCTGTAGCATTGATCATTCTTCTAGCAGCTATAGTTTTAGTGAAACATGGTTTTACAATTGACAATGCACAATTCACGTTGCAAGGTGTATCTACTACAGGTTTAGGGATGGGATTGGTTCTTGCATTTTTTAGTTTTGCCGGATTCGAAAGTGCAACTTCATTAGGAGATGAAGCCAAAAATCCCTTGAAGACTATACCCAAAGCTGTAACTATTAGCTCGATATTGGTAGGAGTATTTTTCGTATTGCTTTCTTATACCGAGATTCTTGGTTTCATTGACAGTACAACATCGTTAAACGAAGCAGCTGCACCTCTGACTGACCTTTCAAATTTCAATAGTGTAAGCTTCTTTGGACCTCTTATTTCCATCGGTGCACTTATAAGCTTCTGGGCATGCTTCCTGGCATGCACAAATGCTGGGGCGAGAATATTATATTTGATGGGACAGCATGGCGTTTTAAATTCATCCATAGGTGTCGCACATGATACAAATAAGACCCCCCATGTAGCAATCACTATTTCAACCATTTTAGCTTCGGTTATTCCATTTATATTAATTTTAAATAAAGGTGGTTTAATTGAGATTTATGGTTGGGTCGGAACGATCGCTACCTATGGCTTTATTTTAGCTTATGCACTGGTAACATTGTCAACACCACTGTACCTGTACAGAGAAAATGAGCTAAAGAAACATCATATAGCTCTTTCTATGATAACAATTTTAGTTTTAATGATTCCTATCGTTGGAAGTATTTATGCTAATGCATCTTCTGGTGCCCCTTATAGTTGGTTTATTTATATCTTTATCGGCTGGCTTGCAGTTGGAAAATTGTTGTTTTCCATCAGAAAAGCCCAGTCTCCAGATGTTGGATCAAATATTACTGAGGAGATTGAAAGTGTACACAAACATTTTAGGGATTTAAGAGTTGATAGCGAAAGCAAATGGTAATTTAGGTACGTGTAGCTGACGGGGTTTACCTCCAGACGCCATCGAATGCTGAAAATTTAGCACATACCCCGTAGACTACACAGTACCACAAAAAGAAAAAAGTATTTAGTTGTTGATTATTCACTCGTCTCACCGTCCCTAGGTTTAGTTTCTCCATTCGAGAAAAAGAGGTCATCTTTTGTATTATCACTGAGCCTATCCCAAAACTCACTTTGACTATATTCTTTGATTATTTTTAAAATTGCTTTAATTAATCAGAAACTCAATTGATTATTCCAAATTAGAGACCTACAGAAGCAATTTTGAGTTTTGGGATAGGCTCTATTATTTATACTGATTTTCATCAATCGTTTTTCCGATAAGGTAAGCCCTTGTCATCTCATTAATATTAGTTCTAGCGTTTTGGTTATCAATAATCAAATAATTACAGCAGACCTTGAAGGAAAATCTATTCAATTGTAGTAGGGTCAATCCATGCTTATTCTGATATTTTTGCAACGGAACCTAGAATACCGCCTTCACTGTTTTAATGACAAAACAAATTTAGCAGCTTTTATAAATTATTAACTTAATTATGATAATAAATTTAATTGTAAAAATAGTGGTGAAATCTGATAATGAAGCTTAATATTGTTGTTGCTGGTGACATTAATATTGATTGTTATTATTGGCAAAGAGAACCCAAAACAATCTCACAACCAAACGAAGTAATGGCGAACTACCAACTATACAAAGGATTGTATATACATCGTGAACTTGGAGGTTCAATAGTCGTATCTAAACTGTTAAATGTAAATAAAAATATACAAACACACCCAGAAATTAAAATAAGATTTACAAAGTTCCCTCAATTTAAAGATGTTGAAGAGAGAAAAGGTTCAGATTGTAATAAAAATGGAATCCAATATTTATATGATCAGCTTCCCAATACAACTATAGGACTTGACAAATTCTCAACCGCTGTATCAGAGAAAGGTGAAAAAACCTATAGAGTTAAAAATTTTTTTGGATTTACCATCCCTAATGATAATAATATGAATTACATAGAAACACTAAAATTGTTAAATAAAGACAACGAAGAAAATGATGAAAAAGAGACTGATCAAAAAAAGAACATAATTGTTCTCCATGATCTTGGAAATGGATTCCGTTCGAAATCCGCCAAAGATATATGGCCAAAAGAAATAAGGGAAGTAAATAACGAACATTCATTCCTTTCGAATACTGTTATTGTTTACTATATGAGCCCCCCTCTTTTTGAAGGAGATTTGTGGGATCACCTACAACAACACTATAAAAAGAATGTAATTTTAATCGTAAATGCCGAAGAATTAAGGAATATAAAAGGGGTAAATATAAGTTATTCACTTTCATGGGAAAAAACAGCTCTTGATTTTCTATGGGAAATAACTAAAAATTCAGAACTACAAAAAATTAAGGGTTTACCAGATGTTATTGTTTGCTTTGGTCTAGGGGGTACTATTTATTATAATGGAGAAGGACAAGGACAAGCTTCAAAGTTATATTTTAATCCGAAAGCTATTGAAGGACGATTTTGGAATGAAAAGAAAGATGGCTCTATGAAAGGGTTCTCTTCGGTTTTTGTTTCTTCACTAGTCCATAGGTTAATTGATAATGTTTATGAAAAGAGAGATTTATCCATAATCCTAGATCAAGTTCGACATGATAGTATAGACGAAGGCATTAAATATGGATTGGTTAAAAAACACCGATTTGTAAAAAATGGTCATGGACTTGTTTATGGAAAAACAGATCTCCAAATGGCCACATATGAACTTATACGGGAAAGTTTATATGAAGGCATTAAGCGTGGATTGGATAATATAAAACAATTTATGCAAGATCAAACAACCATCGATGAAATTATACATGAAAGTATAACTGAAGGCATTAAGTATGGATTGGATAAAATAAAACAAATTATACCAGATAGTAAAGGATCTGTTTATGAGAATAAAGATCTCCAAAAGACCATCGATGAAATTATACATGAAAGTATAACTGAAGGCATTAAGCGTGGATTGGATAAAATAAAACAATTTATGCCAGATAAAACGAAAACAGATGAAATTATGCATGAAAGTATAACTGAAGGCATTAAGCGTGGATTGGATAAAAAACAACAATCTGTAAAAAAATATAATGAATCATCTGAGCCTGAATTTTTTGATGCAATCGCGGATAAATTGTTTAATGAAAATTTTACACAAAGGGAAGTTGAAAATATCCAAAATGTAGAATTACCAGATGTTAACCAATATAGCAAACCAGATCAGAATTCATGGAAAATAATGGAACAAGAAACAGCAGTTGCATCTTTAGATACCCTTGACATCGCAAAGAACATAGTTAAATATGGTTTGGATGCTATAAAATATTATCCAATAGGTTCTTTTGGTGATTTAACTACCGTAGATAGAGCTGAAACAGAAAGCTTTCGAAGCATAATGAACATAATGACAGAATATATTTATTCTGAAAAAACAGTACGTCCTTTATCTATTGCTGTTTTTGGTTCTCCGGGTTCTGGAAAATCTTTTGGTATCATACAAATTGCAAATAATATTGATAAAGAACATGTAAAGAAATTGGAATTTAACGTTTCACAATTTACTTCAATAAGAGATTTGGCCAGTGCATTTCATGTAATTAGAGATTGTTCTTTAAAAGGACTTATTCCAATTGTTTTTTTTGATGAGTTTGATTGTAATTACCAAGAGACGCCTCTTGGATGGCTAAAATATTTTTTAGTACCGATGCAAGATGGTAAATTCTTGGATCATGGAGTAGTGCATCCTATTGGAAAATCAATCTTTGTTTTTGCAGGAGGAGTATATGAAAAATTCTCAGATTTCTGCGCATCTACAGGTGTAGATTCAAACATAAAAAATGATTCAAACATGCATCAACATTTAACACCTGATATATTACAATCAGAAAAATGCCCTGATTTCGTTAGCCGCCTTAGAGGTTATGTAAACATTCTCGGTCTAAATCCAACATATGATAAAAATAAAAAAGATGAATCTTACATAATTCGTAGAGCAATTCTCTTACGTTCTTTAATTGAACGAAAAGCTCCGTGTTTAATCACAAGTCAAAGTGAAAATATTAAGACTGGAAAAATAGAGGATGATAAGTTAGACCAAGAGTTATTAGACCTTCTATTAAAAGACGTGAAATATAAACACGAAATCCGCTCAATGGAAGCGATTTTAGATATGAGCCTTCTTGAAAGATATAAAAAATGGAATTTAGCATCTTTACCATCTAAAGAACAACTTGATCTTCATATAGAAGTAGAGTCTTCTTCACAAAGTAGAGTCTTCTACAATTTATAAATATAAACACAATGACAAAACTGAGGGACTAAACCTACAGTCCAAAAACTGCAGAACAATCTAAAGCATTTATACTAAGACATAGGCTTCTAAATATAGTTTATTATGAAGCAATGCTTAACATATTGGATGTTGAAAAAAATATACTGAGAAGAAGAAATTCAATGGTTAACTACCACAAGTGCGGAAGGTACGAAGATAATAATCCAAAAAACAAATCAGTAACAATAATGACAATAATAATCTAATAAATAATAAAATAACATAGAGGCCATCCCAAAACCAACTTTATTCTCAAAATCGTAAAATTTTCAGAATTGCTTTCATAATCTGAAGCTCAAGTGAAGATTGCAAATTTGAGATCTAAAGAAGCGATTTTAAGTTTTGGGATAGGCTCATAATATAGTCACTATTGTTTGTGTTTATTTTTACCCCCTTACCCCTCCATACATTAGGTACTGAGTAAAAACAGCATTGGTAAGTTTCCTCCGTACCAAACGGACCTATTTTTATGATTTTTTTCTTAATGAGCTTATCCCAAAACTTGATCTAAACTCATTATTGCTGCTAAAATTACAACTCTAAGGTATAATCTTTCCTTGATCTCATACCCTGGAAATACTTTCTTACATGACTCTATCCAGCTAAAAAACCCCTATATAGTACTTTT
This sequence comes from Methanosarcina sp., assembly GCA_036504475.1. Taxonomy (GTDB): domain Archaea; phylum Halobacteriota; class Methanosarcinia; order Methanosarcinales; family Methanosarcinaceae; genus Methanosarcina. The sequence continues at coordinate 3,592 of DASXVB010000278.1, read as the reverse complement.
CTTTTTGTATTCTTCCGGATTTACCTTTATCAGTCTTCCTCTCTTCTTTTTTTCGGATTTCTCTTGTTTACCGGTATATTTGACTTTATTCATCTTCTCCTGTTGTATTTTCTAATCGTAGCTATATCATACATAGCGCCAGCTGTCACTTCGGAAGGCCTGTTAACAGACCTTCCTACAGATCTCTTTATCCTGAAATTTTTAATTGTAGGTATATAAAGTGTTGAATCACTTTTATTTGCAGGAACAATAATAATATAATAATAGAGAGAGGTAAACCCTTTAAGTCTACTAAAACGCTTAATTAAAAATTCCTTTTACTTTTTTGTAGCCATCATACTCAATGTTTCCCCTTTTTTGGCAGGAATATCCTTTGTATCAGTAAAACAACGGGAAATATCTATTTTTTTCAAATCATAATCTTTGTTTAAAAGTTCATTGAAAATCTTCTGATAAGTACTATGTTCACAAAAATAGAGATGAAATCTATGAACTGTTGACTAGATCCATAGCCACGGGGAACGTCTTTCCACGTACAACCTGTCATAACGACATATAAAATAACGTTCATTAACTTCCTTATGTCTGCACGAGGTCTTACTGTATATGGTTTTTGAGGAGGAAGATAAGGTTCTATGGATTCCCATAGAATATCATCAATTTCACGGAAGGACATAAACTCAAATTTATAATTTCAACATAATAGTATTTTTGAGAGAGGGTCACTCATTGATTTATTCTTTCCCCCTAATCTACACTTTCAATTTTTCATCAAATTCATAACCTTTAATCTTTACTTTTTGCTCACTCCATTCATCACATAACACAGTTTTTCTCCGCATAATCTCCCTGATTTCTTCATCTACTTTCTTCTGCTCTTCAATTGTTTCAGCATCTTCTACCTTCCAAAGTGCATAATCAGGGTTTGTGTCATAATCCTTTACTAAACCCATTGATTCGGCCTGGGGCTTTATAACTTTAAAAAGCTCATGACGAAGATTGTCCTTTTCTTTAGATAGGGCTTTATTCTGTTCAAGCAGTTCATGGCTTTCGGGCTTTTTGTATGATTTAATCAGCTCGTCTCTAATTTCTGCTAATCTGTCCCAAATTTCAATAGTCCTCTTATTAATTTCATTCAGATTCATTGATTTTCACTCTTCATATTCATAAAACCACAAAAAGGAAAGAAAAAAGAAATTCAATCGCTTTATAGTTAATTAATTGTTTCAATTCTTGGACATGTCCGGCAGTCAATATCAGAAATCTGTTTTGGTTTTAAGACACAATATCCACCGAGTTTGCATTCTACCTGAAAGATTATTCCCTCTTCTTCATCAAGAACTTCCCCCTCTTCTATGGGGATAGAATCGAAATCAAATAGGCTCATAGATTTCATTTATTGACCACTTCCAGATTAAAAAACCTTCACCCTAATCTATTTCATAGAAGCGTTTTGCCTATAAACCCTTCTCACAGGTTCCTTATACTTAATGGCAAGGCTTATAGTGCGGTCCTTTGCGTTATCTTTGCTATGGCAAGTAATAACCTCAATAAGATAATCACCAAAAAAGAAAGCAAATCTCATAAGACCTGGCTCTCTTATCTTTACTAAAAATTGTTTTTTTATGAGATATGCATCCTAGGACTTACGCAATTGAACTGAAAAAATCAACAGCATTAGACCATTAACTGTCTGAAATGTGATTTTAATCCACAGTGTTTTCTGTGCTTGATTTTGTTTTTCAAGTGCGTAAGTACTACATCCATGATATCATAATACGTTTGTGAGCTTCCAACCTTCAGTTGTTCTTTGGTAGGACTACCTTTTGCTCAAAAGGTAAGTAATAGAGGTATAATTTTTTCGGTCTTTTCTATACAGGGTTTCCAGTTCATTATAAACTGGTTTTCGTAAAATTACTATATTTTTGCTATAATATGGCTGGAATTATGGAAGAGAACATCAGGCTCAAAGGAAAATTCAGTTTTTTAGAGGAAAAACACTGAATTTTGCAGGTAATCTTAAATCATAGAAAAAATTATGGAAATATATCTAGATTTTTTATCAATTTCTATTTATATTTATATATAAAGAATTACAAACGTTTATTTTTAAATTGTGAGTTTAATAAAACTTATTTTCCATTTCTTAGAGGTAAATTATACGGAACATTGGGAATATGCAGAGATTTTATACAAAAAAATCTCTGCATCAAAAACTCCGGCAAAAACGGTACTGCCTTATATCCGTGAACCGGATGGTTAATCAGTGTGCTAAATGTATTGTAAACATTTGAACCCAATTAATCCATGTAGTCCTAGGTTTCTTGATATGCCATGTGATAAAAGGCTCGAATGCTTACGAAAATTGCCCTGTATACAAAATGACTAAGAGTTCATATAATTGAGTTGACTAAGAGTTCATATAATTGAGTTGGGCTTGCATGCTCCTGTCTGCTGGCTGCCCGGATGAAAGCGGATAGACCAGAACCCTGATCCCTGACCCACTTATGTTAGCTTACGGGCGTGGCTGTAGACCTGTGGTCTGGTTCCCACGCCCCTATTCGGAGTCACTATAACGGAAAGACTATTCCGATCTTTATTTTTTTGTCGGATTGGCGATTTTCTTTTCTGTTTTCTGTGCGGATTCTTTGTGCTTTCTTCCAGTTTGCTTATGTGTTGCCATTGTGTTTCACCCTTATTCTTTATCGAGTTAGTTAGTCATAAGCGTGCGAGGTTGTGCTTAAAGCACGTGCAGTTAAAACAGGCTAAAGTCGCTCGCGCTTTCTTTTTCGCATGCCTATATGTTCTCTATGCTTTTGCGTGTTTTATAAGCACGGTTATCGGCCATAACTGCCTTATTCTTTCTTTTATGGAACAACTGAGGAAAGCACACCAGCCTTCGATCCAGTGCTATCGGCTTATGATCGCGTTCTATATACGCTTGGCAAGCATATCTATAATTGAACAAGTAGTTCAGTCGAGCAAGACGACAGATCTGACATTCTCATTGTTTTACTAAATGATGACCTCTATGGCTATCGTCTTCTTGTATCTGTTTTCTGCATGATTTAACTGTCATGCAGACGTAATAATTATCAAGCGAGATTTTCTGGTCTGTCTCTATTGATGAAGTGCTCCTCTATTAAAATACACGTAAATCAGATGCTTTGATTCTGAAACTTCTGCAACGAAACTTCTCCTATGAATTTTTGCAACAGAAAAGATAATTTTCAGGTACTTTTTGCCCTAATAACGAAATTTAAATATTAACAATAAATATGATGGATTGTTAGTTCACAATTGTGAATATAAGTGTCAAGATGGCGGAAAGGCTACGTAGTGGACTGCAGATCCATTAATCCCGGTTCGAGTCCGGGTCTTGACTTTAGGCTTTCTGATAAGAGGTACATAAATACTTTGATTTACTATCCCTAAAAACGATCAAAAGATTCTCATAAAATATTAGAAAATAGGAAAAATGAAAAAATAATGGAACAGATAAATTTATTTAAAGAAGGTAAAAGCATGAGCTTAACAATGTTAAAGCATGAAATGAGATATTGTTGACAGAACAAAAAGTTCTATCCACGAC
>DASXVB010000277.1:0-2561 GCA_036504475.1 Methanosarcina sp. | reverse complement strand
GAATATGGTTAAAAAAGGACAAATCAAAAATTTTAATTATTCTGGTCTTAATGAAGCTAAATATATTAATCAATTATTTGGAATAGTGCCATAAATTGATAAATTTTCTTGAATTGTTTATTGTCTATAGATTTACATGCTTATTCTGAGATTTTTTGCAACGGAACCTTAGTGACTATTCGATACTAAAGCACAGGTGAAGCGATAAGGAGTAGAATAGTTAGAATAAAATAGTCCCGTTGCAAAAAATCTCAAAATAAGCACGTAACTCTATGGATAAAGAATAAAAGTTAAAATATTTGATGAAGTGTGCCAATAATAAATAGGATCTACGCAGTTAAACTGAAAAATCAATATCATTCGATTGTTAATCGTCTAAAACATGATTTTAATTCCTTTTAAAGTCTTTTTAGCTGTACAAAACGACTGAAAACCAAATATTGGACGAAATATCCATTTTATAGATCTATGCTCCTGTCAATCCGTCTTGAAAAATTCTAAATATTTGCTGCATAACAGAATTTTACTTCTGCTATATAATTTTTGCAACATGATCATTTCATTTACAAAATGCTTCATTTAAAGGAATTAGATAGCATGTTACTACTTGATTTCCTTTTTATTTTAATTATATCCCTAGCAGATTTTTTATGCAACGGAACCGACTCGATTCTAATTGAAATTTAAAATTTACAGAATTTTTGGTACATTGTTTAATCTTTTATAAATGAGAATAAATTAACCATTGACTCTGCATCCTGTTTTTTCTAACGAAGAAAAAGGATGCAGAGTCAATACAATTTTACAGAAGATTCGGCAGTGTGCCGAATCTTCTGTAACGAATTTGCAGGATCAAGAGATGTTTGTGGGAACAAGAGTTTTTCTGGAAGGAGCCAGCGTTATAGTTGAGTATAGGGACCAGGAGGAGGAAAGTATTGTTGCTGAAATTATCGCAGCTTCTAGCCCGCGGACTAAATCCACATTTTGCACAGGATGCAGTAGATACAATGGAAGAATATCAATTAAAAAATGGGAGAACTGCCTGTAAATTTCAACTGCAAATGTAACACAAAAAGAAGAAAAGAATGTTTTTAAATCACAACCAGTCTTTGCACATGCAGTTATCTGGCCAAAATGGGGAAAAATGAACCTACCTTGACATTTGGAATAGTTCTATAATATTGATACATTTTATCAAACATTTTGACTTTTATTCGTTATCCATAGATTTAAATGCTTATTCTGAGATTTTTCGCAACGGGACCTAATTCTTTAGCTAATTCTTTAATATGTACGTGTGTATTTATTAATTGCTAGAATTGGTTGAATCATCAGTTAACAAAGTATTGAAAAAGGAGTATATGAAAATGCCACAGGAAAATAAAAACGATAAGCTTTATTACGTTATCATTGCGCTATCAATTGTTCTGGTGCTGATGTCAGCAACGATATACGCCATTTCACAGAGTGAATCCGAAAAAGATACGAAAAATACTATTTCCATTAGTGGATATACTGAGCAGAAAGTTATCCCTGACACGGCAACATTGAACATCGGTGTTGTAGTTCAATCTGAAACTGCAAAGGAAGCGACAGATAAAAACGCAGCCCTTATGAGCGCTGTAATAGCAGAACTCAAAGCAATGGGATTGCAGGACAAGGAAATACAGACATCCTATGTTTCCGTATCCCCGGTATACAACTACAATGCAAATGATACGCAAACAATCAAAGGTTACTCTGCATCCAACAGTGTGCAGGTCACAACCAAAAATCTCGACAACCTGAGTGAGATCATTGACAGGTCCACAACCGCCGGAGCTAATGATATTGGAAGCATTTCATTCTCGTTATCCGATGACAAGCAAAAACAGCTTCGTGAGGAACTGATGAATGAAGCAGTAGCAGATGCATCCTCTAAAGCCACTATGCTTGCTAAGAGCCTGGGTGCTGAGATAACCGGTGTGCAGACGTCATCTATAAGTGAAAACAGCGGTTCTAGAGTAAATTCCAAATACGAGACGCCAACAGAAGCAGCCGCGGGAGCAGTTTCCACTCCTATTCAGCCAGGTGAGTCTACCGTTTCAATGTCAGTACAGGTCACATACTACATTGAATAAGGGATTTAGACTACGTAGTTTTGAGCAGTGAAGTATACAAATGATCAGAAGTTGCAGATTAAGAATGTTATTTACAACTTCTCAGACGAATGCGTCTTCTATGTATCATCCATCGGTTGAAGCCTACGGTCTTCTCTTTTTACTTTTTATATATGATTTTCTGGGGTTGCAATTGCAACAACACGCGTCCTTTTTGCTCCTCGTTTTCCCATTAATATATAATAGGTAGTCATAATATATAATATCAACTAAATATAATAGGAGCACCCCTAAGAGGCTGTCTTAAAATTAAATAATCCTTTTTTCCTGCTTATTCTTTAATGTCAAAACGATCTATAATGCTTCCTTATCCCAGTGATTTATCAGATAAAGAATGGGAAGTAATTAAGCCTCATATTCCCCCTCCTCGAAGTAATCGTGGTCGAAAACGTGTTCATTCAT